>URZO01000033.1 GCA_900552465.1 uncultured Parabacteroides sp.
TACGAGGTCTGTCTATTTCAAAACTGCAAAATTCCGAACTTTCCGCAAACAGGTAACCATACAATAATTCACATTCTGTTTTTGTACTCGATGTGGGGCCACAAAAGAACTCGGGAAACTGTTGTCTGTTCTTTCTTTGTGCTTACCCGAAAAAGTTGTACATTTGTCCCCTCGAAAATCAGACGGAATATGGACAAGATCCGATTAAAAGACAAAGAATTTGAACTCTTTATCCCGGAAGCGGAGATAAAAGAAGCGATTGCAAAGGTGGCGGAGCGCATCCGGGCCGATGTGAAAGGCACGAATCCGTTGTTTGTGGGAATCCTGAACGGGGCCTTTATGTTTACCGCCGAACTGATGCGGCAGTTGGACGAACCGTACGAGATTACTTTTGCCCGCTATTCTTCCTATAAGGGAACCAGTACGACCGGTGTTGTCCGTGAGATCATGCCTGTGCAGGCCGATGTAAAGGGAAGGACTTTGATTCTGATAGAGGATATTATCGATACCGGTTTCACCATGCAATACGTGATGGACAAGCTCCGTAAGGACGGCGCTGCCGATGTGAAGCTGGCAACGATGCTGTTTAAGCCCGATTCGTTGAAGTGTGATTTGAAACCCGATTATGTCGGTATCCGGATTCCGGGCGATTTCATTGTCGGCTACGGACTGGATTATGACGAGATGGGACGGGGATATCGGAACATCTATAAGATAGTTGAGAGTTGAAAATTGAGGATTGAAAATTATTAGATTAATGTATAATGGGTGGCAATAAGGGAGTGATTACAATTATTCATTCTTAATTGTCAATTAAAAAGCAAACTTTTTATGTTGAACATTGTTATTTTTGGTGCTCCCGGTTCAGGAAAGGGAACACAGAGCGAATTGATTATTGCTGAATATGGCGTAGACCATATCTCTACGGGTGATGTTTTGCGTTCTGAAATGAAGAACGAAACTGAACTGGGCAAGATTGCTAAGGATTACATCGAAAAAGGGCAGTTGGTTCCGGATGAACTGATCGTCGACATGCTGGCAAAAGTTCTGGACAGCAAAGAGAACTCCAAAGGTGTTATCTTCGACGGTTTCCCCCGTACGATCCCGCAGGCAAAGGCACTGAAAGAAATGTTGAACAAGCGCGGTACGGACGTATCGGTAATGTTGAACCTGCAGGTTGAAGAAGAAGAACTGATCAAACGCTTGCTCGAACGCGGTAAAGTATCGGGACGTTCAGACGACAACCTGGAAACAATCAAGTCAAGACTGGATGTTTATCACAAACAGACTGCTCCTCTGGCTGACTACTATATCGGTGAAGGCAAACATGTTGCCATCAAAGGTATGGGTACCGTCGAAGAAATCTTCGGCCGTATCAAAGAAGCAGTAAATAATTTGTAAATTGATCAATGTGCCAATATGCCAATTTAAGTATCATTATTGGCACATTGGCATATTCGCACATTAAATAATTATTTTTTATGGCTGAATCAAACTTTGTAGATTATGTAAAGATCTATTGCCGTTCAGGTAAGGGCGGTAGAGGGTCTTCTCACTTTCGCCGCGAGAAATACATTCCGAAAGGAGGTCCCGACGGAGGCGATGGAGGGCGAGGAGGCCATGTGTATCTTCGTGGAAACCGGAACTACTGGACGCTCCTGCACCTGAAATACGAACGCCATATTATGGCGACGAACGGTGAAGGGGGCGGTGCCAAGCGCAGTTTCGGGAAAGATGGCGAAGACCGTGTGATCGAAGTTCCTTGCGGAACCGTTGTGTATGATGCCGATACGGGCGAGTTTATCTGTGACGTGACCGAAGACGGACAGCAGGTCATGCTGTTGAAAGGCGGTCGCGGCGGTTTGGGTAACTGGAACTTTAAGACTTCGACCAATCAGGCTCCCCGTTATTCGCAGCCCGGTGAGCCGGCACAGGAACGGATGGTGATCATGCAATTGAAGTTGTTGGCCGATGTCGGTCTGGTCGGTTTCCCGAACGCCGGCAAGTCTACGTTGCTGTCTGTGGTTTCGGCTGCTAAACCGAAAATCGCCAATTATCCGTTTACGACGCTGGAACCGAACCTCGGTATCGTGAGCTATCGCGACAACCGTTCGTTCGTGATGGCCGATATTCCCGGTATTATCGAAGGGGCCAGCGAAGGTAAAGGATTGGGATTGCGCTTCCTCCGCCATATCGAACGTAACTCGCTGCTCCTGTTCATGGTGCCGGCCGATGCGGACGATATCAAGAAAGAATACGAAATCCTGTTAGGCGAGTTGGTCAAATATAACCCTGATTTGCAGGATAAGAGCCGTGTGCTGGCAATCACGAAAAGCGATATGCTGGACGAAGAGCTGATCGAGGCTTTGTCGGAAGATTTGCCGGAAGGCGTTCCGCATGTCTTTATTTCTTCGGTTGCCGGAATGGGAATTGTCGAGTTGAAGGACCTTCTGTGGAAGGAACTGAACAAGGAAACTTTCCATGAAGTGGAGCGTATCGTGCACAAGAATATCGATGTCAGTTCGCTTGCGCTGGATGATGACGATTTCATTATTCCTCTTGAAGAGGATGATCCGGACGACGATGAGGAATATGAAGAATACGAAGATTGGGACGACGAAGATGAAGATACTTCAAAATGATAAAGTAAAGATGTTGCAATTTCCCGGGTTAAGCGGGGATTGCAACATCTCTCATTTTATAACCACCCGCCGGGGCGGTGTGAGCGAAGGGGCGTATGCCTCTTTTAATCCCGGTGAATATAGCGGAGACGATCCGGAAGCCGTCCGGATGAACCGGAAGTTTCTTTCGGATGCAATCGGAATCCCTCCCGAAAGGATTTTTGCCCCTTTCCAGGTGCATGGTGCGGAGGTCCGCTCGATTGAACCTTTCTTTCTCTCCCTTCCTCCGGATGAACAGCGGATTTATCTGGATGGCGTGGATGCGCTGGCCACCAATGTGCCGGATGTTTGTGTCGCGGTTTCGACTGCCGATTGCGTTCCCGTATTGCTTTATGCTCCCGATGTAAAAGCCATAGCGGCTGTCCATGCCGGTTGGCGGGGAACAGTGCAGCAGATTGTGGTTAAAACCGTTAGCTTTCTTATGAAGGAATATGATGCCGATCCTGTGTTGATGAAAGCCGGAATCGCGCCTTCTATCGGTCAGGATGCCTTTGAAGTAGGTGAGGAGGTAGTAGAAGCGTTCCGGCAGGCCGGTTTCGATCTCTCGCGTATCGTAAAACGGAATGCCTCGACCGGTAAAGCCCATATCGACCTCTGGGAAGCCAACCGTTTGCAGCTATCGGACTGCGGACTTGCCGCCGCAAATATCGAAGTCGCCGGAATCTGCACCTACACGCACCACGACGAATTCTTCTCCGCCCGTCGCCTGGGTATCAAAAGCGGACGTATCCTTTCCGGGATTATGCTCAGAAACAATTTATGACTCATAAATCTTAAAATCATGATACAAGTTTCAATATCAGAAGAAGTTTCCAACGCCTGTCCGGACTTGCAAGTCCTGGTGATAGCCTGTCAGGTCAGGAATACGGAGCCGGATGAACGACTTTGGCAGGAGATCGAGGCAGAAGAAGCGGCTGTCCGGGCAACGGTCAAACTGGAACAAATCAATAAGTGGCTTCCTATTCAGGCTACGCGCCAGGCCTATAAGCGGTTGGGAAAAGATCCGAACCGTTACCGTCCTTCTGCGGAAGCCTTGCGCAGGCGTATTCTTCGCGAGTTGCCCCTTTATAAGGTCGATACATTGGTCGATTTGATCAATCTTGTTTCTATCCGCAGCGGATATTCCATAGGAGGTTTTGATGCAGACAAGATCGAAGGCGGCAAACTGGTGTTGGGAGTCGGCAGGGAAGGCGAACTCTATCATGGTATCGGTCGTGGCGAACTGAATATCGCCGGCTTGCCCGTCTATCGCGACGCTATTGGCGGCATCGGGACACCGACCAGCGATGAGGAACGGACCAAAATCGGGTTAGACACCACAAGCCTGTTAATGATTCTGAATGGTTACTCCGGGTTGGACGGTTTGATCGATGCCGGTAAGTATGCGGCAGGTCTATTAAGCAAATATGTTTCAGCTACAAACATTGAAATGGAACTTGTTTCGGCCGGTAAACGGACGGAAATAGTGCTATAATAGTACTGTAAGTGTGTTAAATATGCTTGCAAAGTATAAAAAGCGCCTGTTTTTATGCTAAAAAACATCTATTTCCTTTTGTTTTAATGGATTAATCTATAAATTTGCCCCCGTTAACGAATTAACAAAACAAAAAGAAACATGATCGAATTGATTGGAACAAACGCCGGCCTTGTTTGGACAGCACTGAACGAAGGCGGTAAAATGAGTGTTAAGGCAGTAAAGAAAGCAACTAAGATTAAAGCAGAAAAAGATATGTATGCTGCTTTTGGTTGGTTGGCAAAAGAAGGCAAGTTAGCTTTCGAAGAAGTTGAAGGTGAATTGTATGTTGCGTTGGTATAATAGAGCGTAACTGAAACTATTAGAAGGAGGGCTGTTCGGATTTTGGTTTGGACGGCCTTTTGTGTCTCTGGACGTTTTCTGTCAAAAAAACAAACTGATTGTTGTTTTATTCAAATCTAAAGTTTACTTTTGTGTAGAATTTGGTGTGAAATGACCGAAGATCATAAAAGATTGTTGGCTGTATTTGAAGTGAGAGTTCGCGATTTGATGGAGCTTTGCGACAAGCAAAAGCAGAGGATCAGCGAGCTCGAAGGTTTTTTGGTTCAGAAAGAGGAAGATCTTCAGCAGGCGATAAAGACAATCGGAGAGTTGAATGCCAAATGTGATAACATGCTGACGGCGCGGGTTGTTTCCGTAAACGAAGGGGAAATGAAAAGCGCGAGGATGCGGTTGTCGAAGTTAGTGCGGGAAGTAGACAAGTGCATTGCACTATTAAACGAATAGAGGCGATGGACGATAAATTTCTTATACATGTAGAGATAGCCGGTAAAAGTTATGGTATCAGAATCGATCGGAGTGAGGAGCGGGAAGCCCGTAAGGCTGTCAAGCAAATCAAGGCGAAGATGGACCAGTACCGGAAGAAATATTCCGAAGTGGATGTAAAAGATTTGTTAGCCATGGTGGCCTTTCAACTGTCGGTAGAGAACGTGAAGTTGGAGGAGAAGAATGACACAAGTCCCTTTACTGAAAGGATACAGGAACTGACCGATGAACTGGAAAGTTACCTGAAGGATAAATAGTTGTAAGAATTAAGAAGATGCGTTTCCGCACTGCTTTGCATGGTATATCCATGTGAGGGTAGTGCTTTTTTTGTATATAATATATTACTGAATTTAAACTATAAGTAAAATGGGAATGAGCATAATCATAGCACTGGTAACCTTCATCGTTGGAGGTTTGCTTGTGTGGTTCGTGATGAGAGTCCTGATGAAGTCGAGGTATGACGCCGTCATACGCGAAGCCGAGAAGGAGTCGGAAGTAATGAAGCAGAAGAAGCTCCTCGAAGTAAAGGAGAAGTTTCTTCATTTGAAAGCGGATCTGGAAAAACAGGTTTCCGCACGTAATTCAAAAATCCAGTCTGTAGAGGCTAAGTTGAAACAGCGCGAATTGAGCCTGAACCAGCGTCAGGAAGACCTGCAACGCAAAAACAGCGAAATGGATGCCGTCAAGGAAAACCTGGCTGCCCAATTGGAACTGGTTGATAAAAAGAAACAGGATCTTGAGAAACTGCACCAGCGTGAAATCGAACATCTGGAAACCCTTTCCGGACTTTCTGCCGAAGAAGCAAAAGAACGTTTGATCGAATCATTGAAAGACGAGGCCAAGTCCGAAGCTACTTCCTTCATTAACGAGATTATGGAAGAAGCTAAGATGACAGCCAACAAGGAAGCGAAAAAGATCGTTATCCAGTCTATCCAGCGCGTAGCTACCGAAACGGCGATCGAGAACTCGATTACCGTATTCCATATCGAATCCGATGAAATCAAAGGCCGCATCATCGGCCGTGAAGGGCGTAACATCCGGGCGTTGGAAGCAGCTACCGGTATTGAAATCGTGGTAGACGATACGCCTGAAGCAATCGTGTTGTCCGGCTTCGATCCGGTTCGCCGCGAGATTGCCCGCCTAGCTCTGCACCAATTGGTACAGGACGGACGTATCCATCCGGCCCGCATCGAAGAAGTCGTGACCAAGGTAAGAAAGCAGGTGGAAGACGAAGTGGTGGAAACCGGTAAACGTACGGTGATCGACCTTGGTGTCCATGGCCTGCATCCCGAACTGATCCGTATGATCGGTAAGATGAAATACCGTTCTTCTTACGGACAGAACCTGTTGCAGCATGCACGCGAAACAGCTAACCTTTGTGCCGTAATGGCATCCGAACTGGGCCTGAACCCGAAGAAAGCAAAACGTGCCGGATTGTTGCACGATATAGGCAAGGTGCCTGATGATGAACCGGAATTGCCGCACGCAATCTTAGGTATGAAGCTCTGTGAGAAATATAAAGAAAAACCGGATATCTGCAATGCCGTAGGCGCTCACCACGACGAAGTGGAAATGCAGACGTTGTTGGCTCCGATCGTACAGGTTTGTGATGCCATCTCAGGAGCCCGTCCGGGTGCCCGTCGTGAGATCGTGGAGGCTTATATTAAGCGTCTGAATGATCTGGAGCAACTGGCGCTCTCTTATCCAGGCGTCGTAAAGACATACGCTATCCAGGCCGGTCGTGAACTCCGCGTGATCGTAGGGGCTGACAAGATCGATGATAAGGATACCGAAAATCTGTCAAACGAAATTGCAAAGAAGATTCAAGATGAAATGACTTATCCGGGACAGGTTAAGATCACGGTTATCCGTGAAACCCGTGCGGTAAGTTACGCGAAATAGTTTTTTTTTCATAAAGATTTATTGAATTGTGTAGGGGCTGGTCTGTGAAAGATCGGCCCTCTTTTTTTGTACTCCTGCCGGTAATCTCTTCTCAACGCAGCAACTAATCCCAATCCCCCTATCTACTAATTCATACCTAAGGATGAACTGAGTCACGGTAAAGCATGGACTGTAAATACCCTCTACACTGTATATGGAATACCATGTAGATCGTATAGTCAATTGGATGTACACCGTATTATAAATACCCTCTACATGGTATTTATACCGGAAGCCAGCTTGCGGAATAGTCCTTCGTTATCTATGAGTTAGTGGATAGGGAGGTTTGGATTAGTTATTGGGAGGTTGTGATGGTTTAGCGGTTTGTTTCGTATTTGTGATATAGTGTCGGGAGTCTCTGTTTCCCCTCTCGAGAGGGGATAAGGGGTGTGTTATCTTTCTGTCTATCAAAGGCAATTCACACACCCCCTGCCCCCTCTCAAGAGGGGAAGGAGTTACTATCGGTCGATATAAACACACTGCTAAATCATCATTTGTTCTTATGTCCAAATCTCACCGCTAAATCATCTTTTATGAATGAAAATGCCAAGTCAGTGCCGGGTTAATGCCGAGTTAGTGCCGGGTTGTTTGTCGAAAAAGCCTTATGAAAAAGAAAAAAGCTGCCTCCGGTTCGCCCGGAAGCAGCTTTTAGTATGGTTTAGCAAAGTTACTTTATTTGTAGCTGTAACCTGCTTTCTTCTGTGCACCGTTGGCATTTGTGCCCGGGATCAGAGTGAAGCCCCACTTGTATTCCTGGTCTGCCGGTAAGGTGTATTCAGGTTCGGGACGTGAATACCAGCTGTCATAACCGGCCAAGCCCTGTTGTTTGAGGTCAACGCATACTTCAACGAAGTTACGCGGCGTAATGTCGTTGATATGTGTCTGGCGAGGTTTGTCGTACGGACCGATTTCCGGACGGTTGGCAATCTCTTCCGGTGTGAAGTTGTTCCACTGGTACGGACGGTTTGTCGTCTTGCCGGCGTCGAAATCTTCTACGGAGTTGCGCATGGCGTTAAATTCCATTTCGTCGTCTGCTACAATCAACAGGTTCTTACCCTTGCCGCCCAATGAGATCCAGCGTGTATCGCAATGGTGGCCGTTTTCCTGCGGGCGTACATAGGGGAAGTATTGTGCTTCCGCCGTGCTCTTATACTGTCCGATCGGATAACCGGCTTTGCGATCCCAATAGTTTTCCAGCGGACCGCGGCCGAAGTATTCTAATTGATCCATCGTCACCGGTAGACGGAAACGGACACCGATACGCGGAACAACCATCTTGTCACGCTCGCTGACATTACTGCGGCCCGGTGAGAAGGTTGCTGTTGCAGTCGATTCGGAAATACCGATCTTCACGCCATCCAGATGAGCCGGAGTGAAGTGGGTTGCCACATTCATGACACCGTCAGGATAGATCTTATAGGTTACCAGGAACTGGTTGCCGGCCGGCAGCTTGTAGTCGACCTCTACGATCGCATTGCCGTCGACGATTTCGCCTGTCGCACTTGTTACGTTGAAGTTACGGCTGGAGATTTCCCAGATCTCGAGACGAGCCGGGTTGCCGCTTCCGTAGTCGTTGTCGTTCGGAGCGCGCCAGAAGTTCGGCTGGATACCGAACCCTTCGTGGAAGTATTCCGTGCCGCCCACTTTGTAAGAGGTAACGACGCCGGCTTTCTTGTCGAATACGAAGTTTACTTTGGATGAAGTCACTTTCAGAGCATTTCCTTCTTCCGATACGGCGAGCTTCGGACCACCTGCCTTGTAAGCCGTTTTCCCGGCTGTAACAGGTAATACAAACTGATCCTGTGCGATGTCGTATGCGGCAGGAATAACGCCGTCCTGCTTCGTAGTTGTTACAACGAAGTTAACCGTATAGTCTACGCCAGCTTCCGGTTTCAATCCTTCTACAGGGATCGTGATTTCCTGTGAAGCCTGCGGAGCCAGGTCGAGCGACATCTTATTGCTCTTGATCACTTTATTGTTAGCCTTGACCGTGTAGCTGATCATGTAATCTTTCAAACCTGTGAAATAGAAACGGTTTGTAATCTTGAATACGCCGTTAGCAGCATCCACAGCCTCGAAACCGATATTCTGGTGGGCATATTTCACCTCTTCCATTGCCGGATGCGGCGTGCGGTCCGGGTTTACAATACCGTTGCAAAGGAAGTTACCGTCGCTCGGCATATCCTTACCGAAGTCGCCACCGTAAGCATAATAGTCTCTTCCGTTTTCATCTTTGACAAGAATGCCCTGGTCCACCCAGTCCCAGATATAACCGCCCTGGAGGTTCGGATATTTGTAGATTGCTTGCCACTGGTCCCAAAGGTTACCGGTAGAGTTACCCATTGCATGCGCATATTCAGAAGGAGCAATCGGCCGGTCGCTACCGTTCTTGCCGATTTCTTCCAGCCATTTTGCGCTCGGATACTGAGGCACGTACATGTCGGAGTTCCATTCCCACTGTGCGCGTTCGTAGTTAACCGGACGGCCCATCATTGTTTTCTCTTTATCCTTTATATACAGATAAGTCTGATAGAAGTTGTAGCCGTTTCCTGCCTCATTACCGAGTGACCAGAACGTTACGGACGGATGATTCTTGTTGCGCTCGTACATGTTCATCGTGCGGTCCATGTGCGGTTTCAGCCATTCCGGGTTGTTACCTAACGTGCCGCCTTTGCGCAGATTGTAATACATACCGTGAGATTCGATATTAGCTTCGTCGTACACATACAATCCGTATTCGTCGCAAAGCTCGTAGAACTTGCGATCCTGCGGATAGTGGCACAGGCGGACGGAGTTCAGGTTGTTCAGCTTCATCAGCTCGAAATCTTTGCGCATCAGTTCTTCCGGAACGTAATGGCCCGTCAGCGGGTTGTGCTCGTGGATGTTCACGCCTTTGAGCTTGATCGGTTGTCCGTTGAACAACAGCACGGTGTAAGGCTTGCCGTTGCCTGCAATCTGGTCGATCTGTTTGATTTCGATGCGGCGGAAACCTACATTCTGCGGGACTACTTCCGTTACCTTGCCGTCTTCCTTGATCGTCATCAACAGTTTATACAGGTTCGGATGTTCAGCGTTCCATGTCGCTACATTATCCAAAGTCTTTTCGAATGAAGTTGTCGCAATCGTGTTCGGGCTTACCCACAACTTGTTCTCTGCCGTAGCAGCCACATTGCCTTTTGCGTCCAGCAATTCGTATGTAACGTCGATGTCTTTCACTTTGTCGGAATGGTTTTTGATGTCCATTGCCAGACGGAAGATACCGTTTGTATACGTATCGTCGAGTGTGGAAACGACGCGGTAGTCATTCACGGCGATCTTAGGTTGCGACCACAGATATACGTCGCGTTCGATACCGCTTATGCGCCAGAAATCCTGGCATTCCAGATAGGAGCCTGTGCTCCAACGGAAGATTTTCAGCGTCAGGACGTTCTTGCCCGGTTGCAGGTATTTGTTGATCAGGAACTCGGCCGGATTCTTGGAATCTTCGCTATAGCCGACTTCCTTGCCGTTTACATATACATATAAGCCCGATTTGGCTCCGGCGATGTTCAGATAGACATCGCGTCCGTCCCAAGTGGCAGGAATCTCGAAGTCGCGGCGGTAAACACCCACCGGGTTTGCTTCGGGCAGGAGCGGGGGCTGCGGGTTACGCGGCTTGAACTCGTATCCGTGGTTGGTATAGATGGCAGTGCCGTGTCCCTGTACTTCCCAGTTGCCCGGAACCGTGATGTCGCTCCAGTCGGAGGTGCTGACAGAAGGGTCTGTGATATTGGCCGGGAGCTTTTTGTATGCATCTACAAAATAGAATTTCCACGTACCGTTCAATAGGGAATAGAAAGGGCTTTTCTCGTATCGGGAGGTGAGAGCCGTGGTGCGGTCTCCGTAGCTCATGAAAGAGGAGCGTGGCGCCTCTTTGTTGACGGCAACGACTTGTATGTCCTGCCAATAAGGCTTCGCCGGTTGGTTGACCGCATTGTCTGCCAACGCAGTGCCCAGGAGGAAACAACTCAATGCTCCTGCGAACATTGTTTTCTTGATCACGTGTTTCATATGCATTTTTAATTTAGATTAGCACTTTAGGAATTGAAAATTGAGAATTGAAAATTGAAAATTATGAAGAAACAAACTCTCTTTCATTTTCAATTCTCAATTCTCAATTACCAATTATCTTGCGGCGTAGAAAGAATAGCCTTCCGCAACCTGCTTGAATGCAAGTACACCGGCCTGGTTCAGTTCTACATTCATTTCCTTACCGTCGGGCAGGAACATGACAACTTCGTCATTGCCTTTAAACTGCAGCAGCTTGGTTGCTTCGCCGTCTGCTTCGACGCTCCAGCTCTGGTCTGCTTCATTGAAAACAAGATCAACCGCTTTTTCTTCTCCCTCTTTCTGGATATGATAGCCGTCTTTCTTTGTCTCAATTGCATACGTACCGTCTTTTGTTTCGATCGTCTTTACTGTGCCTGCATCAGCAACAGGGTTGCTTCCGCTCCAGAATTCGATGGAGTTTAAAACCAAAACGTCTGCCAATGCAGATATTTCGTAAACCGGTACGATCCAGAATGCGATGAATACGAGTTCGTTTACGAACTTGCTATCGATGTTTCTGTTCCAATCCAACAGTTTATTGGATAATCCGAACGATCCGATACATGATGAGAATAATACACTGCTGGCAAGAGTTGTTGCCACTAATACTGTTAAGCTTTTTTTCTTCATGAATATTTAATGTTTACAGTTAATCTGGGGACGAAGATAGCAATTTATTTCGGATTAGTTTGAGGCTGTGTTCGTTTTCTGTAACAGAGCTTTTGATAAGCTCCGGTAAATTGAATGTTTTGGTAAATGTTTTATAGAACTCCGGATCTTCTTGAGGAACCATGAAAGGTTTACCTGCAAATCCAGTCTCCGGGTCGAAAGACGCGATGAATGGATGTGCCCAAAGCCCATCTATACGTTTGCTGCTGAACACAAACCATTTCCCGGTCGACGACCAGGTATGGAAACTCTCGACATTGTCACTGTTTACTTCTTGCATGTTCCGGATATTCCCGTTTTGCAGGTTTAATAGATAGAGTTCGCTTTCCGGATGCCATATCGAGAAGTTCCCGTAACCGGAACAGGTAAACATCAGGTAGTTCCCGTCCGGCGATACCCGCGGGAAAGAGATACTTTTGTGCAAGGCCGATGCGTTGTAAACACATTCCGGCTTGCCGAAGATTCCGTTTTGTGCATCGAACGATACTTTGTACAGGTCGTAGTAAATACTGTCCAACGGTGTTTGTGGGGTAATGGCTTTGCTGCGGCAGAAATAAAGAGTTTCTCCGTTCGGGCTCCAGGCCGGGAATGTCTCCATCCACTCCGGGCCGTAGATGAGGGAATCGGTGATCATACGGTGTGTTTCGCAATCCCATACGATCAGGTCTGATTCCAGGTCCGATACCTCGATCGGCTTTTTTCCCGTGGAATGGAAGAATTGCTGGATCTCATTGACCGAATAAGCGATATATCGTCCTCCCGGATGCCAGGCAGCATACGTGCCGCCGTTGTTCATCCCTTCTTTCTTTATGTTTACTTTTTCTACATTCCCATTCCGGGAGATGATTGTTCCACCGGCTTTTCCCCGGATGTGCAGCATCATTGTTTCCGGATTGTTCCGGCAGAAAGTATGGCAGTTCATGCATTCCGACTTGGCGGATTTATTCGCGATGATGGGCGTTACTTCATACGAAGTCAGGTCGCGCTGGTAAATCCCCATCTCGTTCCACAGCTCATATCCGGGATATAGCAGGCGGTAGACTAAATGCGGATCGACCGGCTCTGTCGAAATCGTGTTCCGGATATCTTTGTATTGTATCCATTTCCCGTCTCTCCGGATGCAGATGCGGATGTAGAAGTCTTTTCCTGCTGTAGTGGTAACCAGGGCTTTCCATTTCCCGGCTGGGATGCGGACATTTGTGTCCCGGGATTTTCGGGAGAAGAATATCTGCCCTTCAGAACCGATTTCGATGTAAAAGGCATCTCCTTCTTCTGTTATCTGGAAATTAGGGGCTGCTATATTGCAGGGAAATGTTACATCTGTATAATCCGGAAAAAGGACAGGGCTGGCTTCTGTCTGTCTGTCCGGTGTAACGCGTTCGGGCTGGCAAGCCGTCAGGAAAAGAAGTGTATATAATATAATGTATATGTATCGTGTCATATTTGTTTATTGCTGGTTTTGTTGATAACGGTTCAGGATTTCCTGATAGAGAGGCGGCATTCCGGGATAAGAGAAGGCCTGTATGCGCGGCAGGTTCTCAACAAACTGTTTCTGCCGGTTACTCAATATCAGGTAGCTCATCAGGTATTCGAATGCCATTTGGTTGGAAGAATCCTGGTCACAGATATAGATTAGTTCCGGCCCCAGATTCTGTATATTGGAGAACCGGGCTTTCTTCTCTTCCGTATATGGCAGCGCTTTCAGGCCGGGAACCTGGCCGGTATAGGCTATTTTCTCGTATTCCCCGGCTTGTTTCCGGTAAAATAAAGATTGTTTGAGAACCCGGATAAAGCGAAGGGCGACTTCCGGGCGTCCGTTGGCAATGTTATAGCGGATCAGGTTCGTCAGGTTGGGCGCTGTCTCTCCGTTGACGACCAGCGACTCGAAGGCCCATCGTTGCGCCTCGTTCAGATATCCTAACTGTTCGTAGATATAATGTCCGTACCGGCTTTGCTGCGCGTCGCCCGTCCAGGGTAAAAAGAGGGAGTTGATGCCGTAACTCTGCGAATAGTTCAACAGGTCATAAGGCATGCGACCCGTATGGTAAAGCGCCATATTTCGGAAATAGTCGTTCAATTGGTTTTCTCCCCTGTATTTCCGGGTACAGTCGAGAACTTGCTCCCATTCCTGCTTCTTGAGATGATCCTCCGCCTCGAGCAGTAACCGTTCGCGCATATTATAAGAGTATATAAATATATAGAAAGTCCCGGCCGCATAGATCCCTATACAGAGAATACTGCAACCGGCATACCTCTTTTTATGCTTTCCGAATCGTGATAAGGAAAGAGCGGAAAGCTGTGTCGCCACACAGACCGAAAGCGCAACGGCCGGATATATCCAGCCCAGTGCAAAGCCCGTTAACAGGAAAAAGGGCAGGAGAGTTATATAGAATATCTTTTTAGGCAGAAATGATAGCAGGAACAGTAAGAAAAAACAACAGAAAAGGCTGGTTGCCCAACTGATTTCAAAACCAAGCGATTCAAATTGCACGAATAAGTACAAAGGAGGCAGGATCGCCAAATGCAGCGGATCGTGTTTCCCGGTCAGCCGCTTGCAACAGAGCTCCGGAAACGGATAAAGGAGCGACAGAATAAACGCGAATATAACTTTTCCTGTATAAGGCAGGTAAAAGAATTGGACGATGAAGTTCGCCAGATATTCCCCGAGTTTGCCGGGGACGGATAAAAATGTATTCAGGTAAGCGTGGGAAAACAGAAACAGGTTTTGTTGTTCGTGATAGGGAAAAAGGTAAGCCAGGCTGTCCATGAACATGAACAGAAACAAGCCGTAAAGAGCGGTAAAGAGTAGCCAGTGAATATACTTCATAAAAGAATGAAACACGAGAGGATATGATTCCTCCCGTGTTTGTTATGACAAATATTTAGATATTTACTTTGTTGGATATCCCGGATTCTGTACCAATGCTGGATTCAGGTCGATTTCTTCCTGCGGAATCGGGAACAGGTAGTTGTGATCTTCATATTTACTACCGGTCAGTTTGATGTTCTCTCCCTGATACAGGATACATTTCTTTCCGTTATCCTCTTTTGGTGCATTCGGATCGTCAACCATCATGTATTTCATTCCTAAGAACGGAGCGTTCAATACATCTTTAGCGATACCCCAACGGCGGATGTCCCATTTACGTTTGCTTCCTTCGAGGGCAAACTCAACACGCCATTCGTTACGGATACGTTGGCGGAGTGCGTCTTGCGTGCCGCAATAGGTCGGTTTGCTTGCATCTGTGTTTTGCAGTTCCGGCATACCGACACGACGACGTACTTGGTTTACGGCTTCAAAAGCAGAAGCATCTAATCCTGTAATTTCATTTTTAGCCTCTGCATAAGTCAATAGAACTTCTGCATAGCGGATTACATGCCAGTCTTTTCCCATATCCCAGCCTGTTGATTGCGGGTCGATGCTCGGATCCAACCATTTTTGCTGGTAATAACCGGTAGCTGTTGCGTCGTTATGCTGGGCAACACCCGTCGAGCCACTTGATTTCAGAGGAGCTGTCTTGATTGTTACGCCATACATTTCTTCGCCGTCATGCAGTACACAAACTTCCAGACGAGGGTCACGATCTTTGAACGGATTTGCCGGGTCATAGGTTGTTGACTTATCAATCGGAGAACCGTCAGCACATTCGAATGCATCGACCAAGCTCTGGGTCGGATTGATACCTCCCCAGCCTTTTGTCGGGAAACATTCCCAACCAATCAGGTAGTGGGTAAGTTCAGGAGCATTGAATTGTCTTACCAAGATGGCCTCTTTGCAGGCTTCCTGCTCTTCCCAGAACAATTTAGCATATTGTCCTGTGTTATTGGCATCAAACAATTCATATTCACCGGAATCCATTACAGCCTTAGCTGCTTCAGCTGCCGTATCGAAATGCTTGAAATATAATGCTGCACGAGCTTTCATTGCGTTGGCTGCGCCTTTTGTAGCACGGCCGTAATCGCTACTACCCCATTGTGCCGGCAGATGGGCGGCTGCATAGTCAAAATCTTCTATTACTTTGGCATATACTTCTTCGACCGGTGTACGGGTGATGTTTCCCATTTCTTTCAGGTCAACGGGTTGATCCACATAAGGAACGCCTCCGAATGTTTGAATAAGCCCAAAATAAATGAAGCCACGCAGAAAACGGGCTTCGCCCATTACTGCTTCTTTGTCTGCCTGATCGTAATCAGGAATATTGTCTATTTTAGTCAATAAAATATTGCAGGCACGAATCGCTTTGTAATCATCACTCCATCCCATATCAGCCGGGTCGTAAATACCTTTTGATACATTTCCAGCCGCCCATTTGATACCGTGTACGGCATTATCGGACTCGATATCACCGTCAACATCTCCATTATATTTTCCTGGCATAACCTGGCGATATACATCGGCAATAAACATTTTTGCATCATTGGGGGTTTTCCAGAAGCTACCGTCAGACAGTTCATCATCCGGTATACGATCTAAGAAATCGCTGCATGAACTGAAACCGAATAATGTGATAGCCAGAAGAGCTATGTATATAAAATTCTTTTTCATATTTCTATATTATAATCTGTTATTTAAAAACCTACTTTAAGACCGATTGATATTTTTCTTACGTTCGAGTATAAACCTCCGCGAGCATTGGACGGTGCTGATTCCGGGTCAAGTGAATCCATTCCGGTAATCGTGAACAAGTTTTCACCTGTCAGGAATACTTTTACTCGATCCAGATTGATCTTGCTTAGTAATGCTTTCGGTATGTTATAGCCGATCGTCAGGTTTTTCAAGCGGACATAAGAAGCGTCTTGCAACCAATAAGAAGAGAACTGGTAGTTGATCTGATCTGCCATTGTAATACGTGGATATGAGGCATTATGGTTGGTCGGTGTCCAACGATCCAGGTGGCGTTCCAAAACTTTACCTCCGTTAAAGAAAGCATAAGCTGCTTCACCATTAACGTAAGCGTCTACGTCAAATGCTCCTTGGAAGAAGAACGACAAATCAAAATCTTTGTAATATAAATTGGCACCTAAACCGGCTGTCCAACTTGGGAATTCTTTACCGATCACTTTACGGTCGTTAGCAGCATCGATTTTTCCGTCACCGTTCAAGTCTTTGTAGCGGATATCACCCGGTTGTTCTGTACCGGTACGAGTCGGACCTGCTGCCACTTCTTCAGGAGAATTGAACAGCCCGTCAGCCTCATATCCGTAGTATGAACCGATAGAGTAGCCTTCCAGGAACCAGAAGTTATCTCTACCATCACCAGGTTCTTTTCCTTCAGTACCTTTTAAGTCTGTTAATTTGTTGTGAACATAGGCAATATTGAAATTGATGTCATAGCGGAAATCCTTGCTGATAGAATTGTTATGGAAAATACTCAAATCGAATCCGGTATTTTGTACCTGGCCAGCATTCTGTCTGGGGGCATCCAGACCAAAGATTCCTTGTACAGGTAAAAGCAACAACATGTCATTAGTCGTTTTCTTATACCCGGCCAGTTCGAATCCTATTTTGTTATTCAAGAAAGAGGCTTCGATAGCACCTTCGATACTTGTTACTGTCGCCCATTTCAAGTCTTTATTAGCATAGCGACTTTCATAGGCTGTAGAATAAAGGGAATTTCCGAACATGTATTTTTCGTAGGCGTATGAAGGTACAGTCAGGTAGGCTTCTTCATCTTTCAACTCTTCGTTACCTGTTTGTCCCCAGCCTGCGCGTAATTTCAAATTACTCAACCAATCGATACCCGCATTTTTCATAAATTCTTCCTCAGTGATTCTCCAACCGGCAGAGAAGGCAGGGAAAGTACCCCAGCGGTTACCGGAAGCAAAACGGGAAGAACCGTCTATACGTACATTGGCTTCGAACAGATATCTATCGGCAAAGCTATACTGGGCACGTCCGAAATATGAACGGTGGGCAATCTCATATCTTGATTCTTTGTTGGTCTGCGAAGATGCATCCAGTGTGCTCAACGATTCTTGTAATTCGTTATTACCGCCACCTTTTCGTTCAGCCTCAAGGCGTTTGTAACGCTGATCGATCTGCTCGAAACCGGCCAATAAACCCAAGTCATGTTTACCCCATGTTTCGTTGTAATTGATCAATACCTGGGTCGTGTACCAATTCCACCAGGTTTGCTTTTCATACCCTTCGCGAAGTCCTGTTGTGGCTTCGTTTTTAGCGCCATAAACGATCTGTGTTTTGAAACCTTCTTCGCTTCTTTCATCATTCCGTACTGAAAATAACGCTTTGGCGGTCAGGTTCGGCAGAATATTTACTTGCCCGTATAATGTACCGTTTACCTGTTGGTCCATTGTCCTTCTGAAGCCGTCACGCCCCAACAGTGCTACCGGATTGTCTTTTCCGTGATACAGGAAATCACCTTCTTCATTACGGACTGCTTCGACCGGGGTTGCACGGTTGGTAAATTGAGTCATACCGGCAACACTATTCCATCCGTCCATCAGGGTTCCTCTGTAGCCTGAAACATTCAAACCTGCAGAGAACCATTTGTTGATTTGAGAATCGACGTTGGTACGCGCATTAAAACGTTTGTAGTTGTTGGCATCGATCAAACCATTTTGTTGTGTATAACCGACAGATGCGCTATAACTCGTTTTTTCGGAACCGCCACTGATGGAAATGTGATGCATTGTCTCAATAGCATTTTTGTTCATGGTCTCTTTATACCAATCGGTATTTGGGTGGCCATAAGGATCTGTTCCGTTGCGATATAATTCAATGTCTTCATCCGTGAAACGAAGCGGATTGTTCGGATTGTCATTAAGAGTCGCCTCGTTATATAACATGGCATAATCTGCAGAACCCAGGAATTTAGGACGCATAGTCGGAGTTGACCAACCTACATTTCCCGAATAGCTGACGCGTGCCCGGTCGCCTTTTTTACCTTTCTTCGTTGTGATCAAAATAACACCGTTGGCTGCCTGTACACCATAGATGGCTGAAGATGAAGCATCTTTCAATACGGTCAGGCTTTCGATGTCGGAAGGGTCGATCGTGTTCATACTACCCGGAACGCCATCTACGATCACTAATGGGCTTGCTGCATTCACGGAGTTCTTACCGCGGATCGTGATTGAACCTGTCTGTGAGCCTGGTCTACCGGAGCTTTGGATAGCTGTTACACCCGGCATCTGTCCTGCTAAAGCCGCAGAGACACTGGATACAGGTCTTGTTTCCAGCGTTTCAGCTTTCACCGTTGATACGGAACCAGTCAGATTGACTTTTTTCTGTACACCATAACCGACAACAACTACTTCATCCAGCTTCTGTGTGTCTTCTTTTAAGTTAACCTTAATGGATTGTTCTCCGTTGTACTTAATTTCCTGGGTGAGGTAACCGATAAAAGAGATTACGATCACATCTCCCTTTTTTACATCCAGAACGAAATTACCATCCATGTCGGTAACAGTACCGTTAGTAGTACCTTTTACAACAACGGAAGCTCCGGCTACCGGACCAAGTTCGTCTTCCACGATACCTTTCAAACTCGCTTGTTGCTGAGAAATGCCAACTTTGGGAGTTGCTGTCTCGTTTGCTGCAAACATCGTTCCTGATGAACAAAGAGCAGCAGACAACAGCATAAAGCTGACTGGTCTTACGATTTTCAACATACTAATTGTTTTTTGTTTTAATAATAGTTAGATATGAATAGGCTTTAAGAGGATCTGTCTCTTTTACAGTTCACACTTACTTGCTTATTTTTTAGTAATTAGGGCCAAAGTTTATGCTTTCACATGCGTAGTTCTTGTA
The DNA here is from genome assembly GCA_900552465.1 of uncultured Parabacteroides sp. GTDB lineage: Bacteria > Bacteroidota > Bacteroidia > Bacteroidales > Tannerellaceae > Parabacteroides. Next base: position 19,451 of record URZO01000033.1, read on the forward strand.
GGACTACTACTTATTGTAAAAAAGCATGATACAGGAAAGGTAAAAAGGAAGATATGTAACGCGAAGTTCTTGTAGGACTACGCTCTTTGACGCGGCAAATGTAATACATATTTGTTACAATACATGCTTTTTTTTAGAAAAATTTAGCACGGTGTCTACAGAACACATTTTAACATCGCCTTTATATCACGTGACAAATATATTAAAATATTTCATTAATGCAAATATTATTTCCTACCTTTTTTCTTATTTAGATTCGAAATTAGTTCTTCCAGCCTTGAAAATCTAAATATCGCTTAGTTTTATTTAGCTTGTGTAATTTAATATTTCTATATATTAAGTGTAATTTAATATTATCGTTTTTAATCAATGACAGAACTCGAAATGTTAATTAACAATTATATGCTTTTATGCAGTTTACGTGAATATGTTTGTAATATCAGTCTTTCCCTCTAGACTTATTGTAGCACACTTTTAATTAACATCTACACATAAATCAAGTTTAATGGCTGGAATCGCCAGTTACTTTGGTGATTTGTTAGCAAAAGAGACTTACATATACTGTATACTGCTATATTGATTCGTATTATCAAATAAAGCCTGCTCTATGAGATTGAAATAAATTGCTAACAATCAGAATAATGTACGGCATATTTTTGTATATTAATGCCGATCTGTTTATTGGTTGATAATTATCAGCCGTATGGCTGACGGTTATCAACCATGTGGCTGACAATTATCAGCCATGCGGCTGACGGTTATCAACATCAAATTAGTTGCCGGGGAAATTTCAAATAGCTGCCGGAGAAAATATTTATTGCCAAATACGAATCAATATAATTGTTCCCACCAAATTAATCATAGTCCTACAAGAACTAAGTTCATTAGAGGGAATAAGCCTTTGATAAACACCATACCATGAATGTATTAAGTCTATAAGTCGGTGTTTACCACCTCCTTGGATCTTATTCATATAATGACTATTATTATTAAACAAAAAACAGTTAGTATGTTGAAAATCGCAAGACCAGTCAGCTTTTTGCTGTTGTCCGCTGCTTTATGTTCCTCAGGAACAGTGTTCGCGGCTAATGAGACAGCAACTCCCAAAGTTGGCATTTCTCAGCAACAGAAAAGTTTGAAAGGAACAGTTAGTGATGTACTGGGCCCCGTGGCCGGTGCTTCGGTAGTCGTAAAAGGTACGACAAACGGTACAGTTACCGACATGGACGGTAATTTCGTACTGGAAGTGAATAACGGTGACGTCCTTCAAGTTTCTTTTATCGGGTACGTAACGCAGGAAATTAAGTATGCCGGACAGGCTACTTTGGCTGTAAACTTAGTAGAAGACACTCAGAAACTGGAAGAAGTTGTTGTCGTAGGTTATGGTACGCAGAAAAAGATTAACATGACCGGTGCTGTTGCTATGGTGGATAGCAAAGTGTTGGAAAACCGTCCTGTACAGAACGTTTCTACAGCTTTGCAAGGTACGATGCCAGGTGTTCAGGTGACTTCAGGCGGTGGCCGTCCCGGACAGGATGGAGGTAAGATCCGTGTACGTGGGGTCGGGACGTTGAACACGGCTGACCCGTATATTTTGGTGGATGGTATCGAAACCGGAACGATGAACTCGGTCGATCCGAACGATATCGAAAGTATTTCCGTATTGAAAGATGCTGCTTCTGCTGCTATCTACGGATCGAAGGCTTCCAACGGTGTAATTTTGATTACGACAAAACGTGGTAAGACCGGTAAGCCCCGTATCTCTTATAACGGTTATGTCGGTTTCCAGAAACCGACGGAAATGATCGACCGTATCAGCTCATACGACTATGCCCGTTTGTATAGCCAGTCTATGATTGCCGAAGGTCTGAACCCTCGTTTCAATGAAACGGATATTGAGAATTTCAGAAACGGAACTTCTCCTAACACAGACTGGTATGACGAAGCCTATCGGACCGGTGTACAGCATTCTCATAATGTAAGTGTGAGCGGCGGTACGGAAAATGCGAAATATATGGGTTCTGTCGGTTATTTGGGACAGACCGGTATCTTGCCGAATGCGGACAGACAGCAGTTTAACGCCCGTACGAATCTGGATTTGAAACTGAACTCCAGATTAACGGTTCGTTTGAACCTGGCTTATATCAAGAATGATTATTCCGACCCAATTTCTTCTTACGCTTCCGGAATAAGAGAAGATGGTAATGCAGATTATTCAGCCAGTTCCGATCAGATTATCCGCCAGTTGAACCGTATCGCTCCCTGGATTGTAGGTCGTGCTGATGACGGTACTTATGGTACTATCGGAGATGGTAACCCGCTTGCCTGGTTGGATGCAGACCAGACAGTCGACCGTAAGAACCAGAACTTCTCCGGTACGTTGTCTGCCGATTATAAGATCATTGATGGCTTGGTTGCAACAGTGACAGGTTCTTATGTCAACAATCAGCAGCACTACCGTGCTTTCCAAAAGTACATCAAGTATAATCCGAGTAAAGAAACGGAACCTAACCGTGCGGAAGAACGCTTTACCGGTTGGCATCGTGCAAATTTCGATGCTTTATTGAATTTCGACAGGCAGTTTGGTGAACATGGTTTGAAGGCTATGGCCGGTTGGCATACGGAAAAGTATGACTATACCTATAACCAACAGTTCCGTAAGAATTTCCCGACTAATGATCTGACCGATATGGCTGCCGGAGATGCGGCTACCCAGAAGAACAACGGTTATACACGCGAATTGGCAATGATTTCCTGGTTCGGACGTATCAACTATGATTATGCAGGCAAATATTTGTTGGAAGGTAATATCCGTTCGGATGCCTCGTCCCGTTTTGCCGATGGTAACCGTTGGGGATATTTTCCTTCTTTCTCTGCTGCATGGCGTATCAGTGAAGAAGGTTTTATGGAGAATACGAAAGATTGGTTGAATAACCTGAAGATTCGCGGTTCATGGGGGTTATTGGGTAACCAGGATGCGTTAAGTGATTACTATCCCTGGATGAATACCTATAATCTGGATGCAAGTTATCCGATAGGAGGCTCTTTGCAATCCGGTTATTATCAGAAATCATATAAGTTGTCCACCATTTCATGGGAAAAATCCCGTACATGGGGTCTTGGTTTTGATGCAACAGTCAATAACAAGATTAATGTGACATTCGACTATTATGATCGCAGGACGACCGGTATCATTATGGACGTTCCGGTTCCGGCTGAATTCGGATTGAATGCTTATAAAGATAATGTAGGCGAAATGTCCAACCGTGGTGTCGAAGTGATCCTGAGCTATAACAACAAATGGGGCGATTGGTCGTTCGGTGCAACCGGAAACTTTGCTTATAACAAAAACGAACTGTTGGATTTGGGATTGAGCCCGGATGCAGGAGGTGTAACGGCAGATCCGAACAATGGAAATAAGGTTCGCCAGATCGGTGAGGCGTTGAATACCTATCGCGTTTACAAGGCAAACGGTTTCTTCGAATCGGATGAAGCTGCTCAGGCTTGGATGGATAAATATTCCACACAGCCGGGTTATCCGTTCGGTACTAAGAAGTTTAAAGGTGGTGACCTGATCTATCAGGATGCAAACGGAGATGGTAAAATGACGGCTGATGACCGTATCTTGGCAGGTTCTTCTGATCCTAAATTTACATTCGGTTTGAATCTGAACGCTGCCTATAAAGGTTTCGATTTGTCTATGTTGTTTACGGGTGCAGCAGGTGTACACCGTTTGATTAATCAGGAAGTAACAGGCTATTTCGGTGGTGACGACTCTCATCCGGCAACTGCCTGGTTGGATGCCTGGACACCGGAAAACAAGAATGCTACGATGCCACGTGTGGCGTATGATGTGACATCTCCGAGTCTTTCGTCCAATGTCATTTCTACATTCTGGGTGCAGAACTCCAGCTATTTGCGTATGAAAAACCTGCAGTTCGGTTATACACTTCCGAAGAATGTGATAAAATCGATTGGAATTGAAAACGTTCGTTTCTACTACTCTGTAGAAAACCTGTTTACAATCCATAATATGCTTGTCAACATCGATCCGGAAGTAGGAGATGAACGTGGATCCAGCTTCCCGCTGACTCAAACACATGCTTTTGGTGTGAATGTGACATTCTGATAAGAACGATTATTTAAGATTAAAATAAAGAATAAAATATGAAACGTATATTAGTATATATGCTGGCCGGGATGGCATTGGTCGGAACTTCCTGTTCGGACTTTTTGGATACGATTCCTCATGACGCATTGTCTCCCAGCACAACTTGGAAGACAGAAGCAGATGCTGAAAAGTTTTTGATCGGTTGTTATGATGGCTGGGCAGATGAAACGGGAATTTTTTATTGGGATTGTGCATCCGATTTCGGTTTTAATTTCCACGTCCACGAAAATTATCGAAATATTGGTAATGGTAGTATGACTGCCAGTAACCAGGTTGCAGACTATTATAAATTCGGCATGATCCGTCGTTGTAACGACTTCCTGACCAACATCCAGAATGTTGAATTTGCAGATGCAAAGGCAAAAGACAATATGATTGCACAGGTGAAAACGATTCGTGCTTACAACTATTTTAATATGAACTGGTTGTATGGCGGTGTGCCTATCATCGAGTCTTACGAAACGGCTGAAGAAGCACAAGTTCCCCGTAATACGGAAGAAGAGGTTAAAAAGTTTGTCTATGACGAACTGGATGCTGCCATTCCGATGTTAGACGATGCTCCTGCTGCAAGCGGTTATATCGCTAAGGGTACGGCTCTGGCTATCAAGATGCGTTCCGCTCTCTATTATGCCGACTATCAGCGTGCGAAAGAGGCTGCTAAGGCTATCATGGACTTAGGACAGTATGAATTGGACCCGAGTTATGAAAATTTGTTTATGGTTAGCGGACAGAATTCAAAAGAAATCATTGCCGCTGTACAACATGACGAAAACCTGTATGCAGACGGAATGGTCGGTACAATGTATAACAACGCCGATGGCGGTTGGTCTTCCATGGTTCCTTCCAAGAATCTGGTGGATGCATACGAAATGAGTAACGGTTTGACAAAAGAGGAAGCCGGTAGCGGTTATGACGCTGCTCATCCGTTTGCAAATCGTGACCCGCGTATGGCAATGACAGTTCTTTATCCGGGTATGGATTGGGTTGGCATCAGTGGAAAAACAGTCCTCAATACATTGGATAAAGAAATAGATGATCCGGAGAAACCAGGTGAAAAGAAAACGAATCCGAATCATCCGGGTACAGCCAATAACTCATCAAAGACTGGTTTGACTTGGGCTAAATATTTGAATCCGATGGCTCAGTATGGAGATATCTGGTCAACGAAGGCGCAACCGATCCTTTTCCGGTATGCAGAAGTTTTGCTGACGTATGCGGAAGCAGAGAATGAGTTGAACGGTCCGTCTGCTGAGGTGTACACTCTGTTGAACCGGATTCGTACCCGCGCCGGAATGCCGGATGTAGATCAGAACAAATACGGTTCGAAAGAAACGTTGCGTGAACTGATCCGTCGGGAACGTTCTATCGAGTTGGCTGGTGAAGGTCTTCGCCGTGCAGACATCCTTCGTTGGAAAGATGCAAGCGGCAAGATGGTGGCTGAAACCGTGTTGAACGCTCCGTTGGAAAGCTTCACGGGAACAATCAACTATGCTGAAACCGATCCGTATAAACGTGCGGTTATCGGTGGTGTGGAACTGGTTGAAGGCCGTACTTTCGCTCCTCACAACCGCTATCTGCCGATCAAGCAGGATGCACTTGATAAGAATAAGAATCTGAAACAGAATACAGGTTATTAATAGTACTCTGATCTATTAATAGTATTTTAGAGAGGGGTATATTGGATATTTTCCAATATATCCCTTTCCTTTGCATAGAAAAACACTTGAATGGCATGAAGCATAAAACTTTCTCTTTTATTTTATTATTCGTTTGCGTGGTGTTAGGATATGGTTGCAGCTCTTCTTCTACTTCCGGCAGGGAAGTTCTGGATATGAATACGGACTGGGCTTTTTACCGGGGAGAAGTGGAAGATGGTGGTCGGACGGATCTGGATGATTCGGGTTGGATGCCGGCCGCTCTGCCACACATCATGCAGCTGGAAACAAAGCATTGCGGCGGTAACTCTATTTATGATGGGATCGGTTGGTATCGCCGTTATTTCAAACTTCCTTCTAAACATAGGGATAAACGCATTGTTGTCTCTTTTGAAGGTGTGATGACGAATTGCGATGTTTACCTGAACGGGGAAAAAGTGACGGAACATCATGGCGGCTATATGGGATTTGTTGCAGACCTGACGGACCGTATCGACTGGAGCGGGAATAATGTGTTGGCCGTCCATGTCTCTGCCGAATATGATCCGCTGACCCCTCCGGGGAAACCGCAGGATAAGATGGATTTCTATTATTACAGCGGGATCTACCGGGATGTCCGGATGGAGATAACGGATAAGATTTATATAACAGACCCTTTGCAGGAAGATATTGTTGCCGGTGGCGGTCAGTTCGTGACTTTCCCTGAGGTGACAAAAGAGAAGGCAAGAACACATGTCGCTACTCATATCCGTAATTTGACCGGCAAGGATGAGGCTTTGTCCGTTGTTTCTTTGTTAAAGGATTCGACAGGCCGGGTAGTTGCGGAGATGAAAACGCCGGTCGATTTGCAAAAGCAGTCGGATAAAACCGTAGAACAGGATCTGATCGTCGAACAGCCTGCTCTGTGGCATCCTTATACGCCTTATCTGTATACGTTGCAGACACAGCTTTTATCCGGCGACAAGGTGCTGGACGAAACGGAAAAGCAGATCGGTATCCGTACGATCCGTTATACGGCGGAAGATGGCTTTTTTATCAATGGCGAGAAATTGTATATGCGGGGGGCCAACCGGCATCAGGCTTTTGCCAATGTCGGGGACGCCGCTTCCAATTCGATGCAGGTGCGGGATGTGATCGACCTCAAACGCGGCGGTTATAATGCGGTTCGTGCGGCCCATTACCCGAATGATCCTGCGTTTCTGGATGCGTGCGACCGGTATGGGCTGTTGGTTGTCGAATGTATTCCGGGCTGGCAGTTCTATAATCCGGATTCGACGTTTATCAAACGTCTTTATGGAATCGGTCGGCAGATGATCCGCCGTGACCGGAATCATCCTTCCGTCGTGCTTTGGGAAACGGCCCTGAACGAATCCCGCTATCCGGTATCTCTGGCAAAGGAAATCTTTGAATTGTCGCATGCCGAATATCCGGGAGACCAGATGTACACCGCCGGTGACTATTTCGGGCATGCAGAAATGGAACCTTACTATGATGCTTTTTACAAACAGGTCTCCAAGTTCCCGAAAGATGGCGACGTGATGAGCAATTATCCGGAAGATTTCATATCGATCAAGCCGCTGTTTACCCGTGAATGGGGAGACGGTGTAGGGGAAAAGCCGCGTGTCAGCCTGAAAGAAAGCGAAGAGGAACAGATGCGCCAGTGCCGTAGCCGTATCGAACAGTTGAACGGTAAAGGCTATTTCGACTGGTGTATGCTGGATGCGAATCCGAATATGGGCGGACATTTCGTCTGGAGTTATAACGATTATGCGCGGGGCAGCCAGGATGAGACGATGTATAGTGGCGTCGTCGATATCAACCGTTATCCGAAGTTCAGCTATTTCATGTTGCAAAGTATGCGTGATAAATCAATATCCCAGCCGGGATTGTTTGAAGGCCCGATGGTCTTTATCGCCTCTTATAATGCTTCCGGAGAATTTACTTCTTCTACGACGGATATTACAGTCTTTTCCAACTGTGACGAGGTTCGGTTATATCGCAACGATAAGCTGGTTGGAACGCAGACGCGTGAAGAAAGAACACTGCTGTACCGGCATGTCGTAGAGAAAGGTGGCAGTCCTGTCTTTGTTTTCGATGCCGGAGGCTATGAGGCCGGGACATTGAAGGCTGAGGCGTTGGTGGATGGTCAGGTGGTGGCGACACACCGGGTGTCGACTCCGGAAAAAGCCGATCATCTGGTCGTGGATATCAAGACCGATGGGATTGTTCCCGTAGCTGACGGTTCGGATATGATTCCGGTCTACATCAAGGTCTGCGATAAGAACGGTTCTTTAGTCTGCAATTCACAGCAGGAAATCCGGATTCAAGTTTCCGGTGAAGGTGTCTTGATCGGCGACACGATCAGTCGTATCGGTATCAATCCGCAAAAGGTGGAAGGAGGCGTTGGCTTTGCTTTTATCCGTACGACAAAGAAAGCCGGCCGGATTACGGTGAAGGCGACAGCGGATGGTCTGTCCGCAGGGGAAGCCGAGATCGAGACAAAGCCTTACGAAGGCACTCACCTGACTGACGGGCAACATGGCCCGTTTAACGGAAAGGAAGAGGATAATGTGGTCGTGAAACCTTCCTCCTGGCAAAAACGTATTCTGGAGAAGCCGCGTTTGAAAATTGCCTCTGTACAGGTCGGCAGCAGCCAGAACGGATATCCGGCATCGAACATTATAGATAATGATGATCATAGCTGGTGGATTGCCGGCGAGGACCGGTTACCTCAGGTTGTTACCCTGGTGCTGGACCGCCCCACTTATGTGGCAGCCAGCCGTATCCTTTTCCAGAAAGACAGTTCCTCCTATAAACATAAGGTGGAAACATCCGGTGATGGCGAACACTGGGAACTTCTGTACGAACGGGAATGCACGGGATGGGAATTTAAGCCGATGACTGTCGACCGGGAAGTGAAATATGTCCGCTTGACCATTGAGAATGTTTCTGAAGGACGCGCCGGCCTGGGCGAGATGTCCCTCTATTAATTAAATGTATAATCGATTAATCAGTATATCATGAAAAGAGTCTTATTTATTTTGATTGCCTTGTTTTATGGCGTGGGTATCTTTGCACAACAAAAGCCATTTGACATCGAGCATGCTCCGGCTCCGCTTTTTCGCTGTCCGGTCTATGACGGACCGACTGATCCGACGCTCGAATGGAACGAAGAACGTCAGGAATGGTGGATGTTTTATACGCAGCGCCGTGCCAATGTTCCTAATTTGCAGGAAGTCGCATGTGTCTATGGCAGCAAAATCGGTATTGCCGCCACTAAAAACAATGGCAAAAGCTGGTATTATGTAGGGACGGCGAACCTGCCGGAACCCATGCAGGGACAAAGTACTTTCTGGGCTCCCGATGTATTCAAGCACAAGGATACCTATTACATGCTCGTTACCTTTATCCCTGGCATTCATCCTTTTTGGGGTGGAGATGCACGGCTTGTCTTCTACAAAAGCAAGGATCTGATGAACTGGGACTTGGTGGAGGAAATAGAGGGCACGCATGGTTGTATCGACGCTTCGGCATTCCAAATGTCGGACGGAACATGGAAGATGTGGTATAAGACACCTGATTCCAAAACGAATACAGGTGTAAGCAAGGATCTGACAACCTGGAAAGTGACCGGCAAATGCGAGATTGATGATGTCCCGCATGAAGGACCGATCGTTTTTTATTGGAAGAATAAGTACTGGAATATTATAGATGAATGTAATTTGGGGTATGTCGGTTTGCATTGCTATGAATCGGAAGATGCTTCTTCCTGGACTTATAATTCAACGATACTGAATAAACCGGGACTTCGTCCTGATGATTTCGATCAGGGAAGGCATTGTGATGTGGTTGTGACAGGCGATCGTGCTTTTATCTTCTATTTCACTCACCCGGGGCGTACGTATAAAATGGATGGTATTGAAGTGGAAGAAAATACATGGAATTATCATCGTGCCTCTATCCAGATAGCCGAGTTGGAGTATGTGGACGGAAAAATAGTCTGTGACCGGGACAAATATGCAAAAAAAGTTCCGTCACCGGTAGAGAGGAAAAAGAATAAAAACAAATAATGAAATAAAAGAATTTATGAAGATCGAACGTCTATTATTATCTTCTTTAGGGATCGCAACAGGACTGCTGTCCTGTTCATCCGGTCAAAAAGAAAACCGGCAAACACCCAATATCCTGATATTGCTTGCCGATGATGCCGGTTATGCGGATTTCGGGTTTATGGGGTCGGAAGATATCCAGACTCCGAATATAGATCGGTTGGCGGCTGATGGCTGTGTCTTTACGGATGCGCATGTGGCGGCAACGGTGAGTAGCCCCTCCCGCTCGATGATGCTGACGGGGCGGTATGGGCAACGTTACGGATATGAATGTAATCTGGATAAGGAAGGCGATGGAATACCGGAAGATGAAGAATTGCTTCCGGCTTTGTTGAAGCGGCATGACTACCGCACGGCCTGTATCGGTAAATGGCATCTGGGCTCTCAGCCGTCCCAACAGCCTAATGCGAAAGGTTTCGATACTTTTTACGGGCTGCTGGCCGGTCATCGCTCTTATTTCTATAACCCCGAAACCAGCGATAAGGACGGCAGTCTGCAACAATATCAGTATAACGGGCAGAAACTTTCTTTTGATGGCTACTTTACAGACGAATTGGCGTCCAAAGCGCAGCAGTTTATAGCCGGAAGCGATCAGCCGTTTATGCTCTACATGTCTTTTACCGCCCCTCATTCCCCTAACGAAGGGACAAAAGAAGACTTGGCACGCTTCGAAGGACAACCCCGGCAGAAGTATGCAGCCATGATGTATGCGCTGGACCGGGGAGTCGGTAAAATTGTGGATGAACTGAAGGCGACCGGTAAATTTGATAACACGATAATATTCTTTTTGAGTGATAATGGCGGGTCTACGACCAACCAGTCGTCGAACCTTCCGCTAAAAGGGTTTAAGGGGAACAAATTTGAAGGCGGACAGCGCGTCCCGTTCTTTATCGTTTGGGGCGATCGCTTTAAACGGGACCAGCGTTTCGCAGGGCTGACTTCTGCCCTGGATATTTTTGCAACCGTAACCGATGCATTGGGTATTCGGAAAGAAGAACTGCATAAACCGATTGATGGCGTTTCCTTATTGCCTTATCTTTCGGGTGAAAAGACAGGGAATCCGCACGATGCTTTATATTGGCGTAAGATGGATACACGGGCTATCCGTTCCGGCTCTTATAAATTGATTATAACCCGTGGTGTGGATTCCGTCATGTATAATATGGAACAGGATATAGAGGAAATGCACGATGTCTTGTCCGCAGAACCTGAAAAGGCGCAAGAACTGATGAAGCAGTTGAGCGAGTGGGAGCAGACCTGTTGCAAAGATCCTCTCTGGATAGAAGAGGGGTGGGGCGACATTACGAATGGTTACCACCAACGGCTGATGAGAAATGAGATAAGGACAGCAAGAGATATCTCGTCCTGATTTAGGGTATCAATATTGGCAAGAACTGAACCTTCCCCTATTTCCGTCTTATAGTTATGGTTTTGGTAAGTCATAACTATAAGACGCTCTCTCCACAGTTATGTGTAAAGTAGGCAAAAGGGTTCGTTTGTAAGAAATTGTGAATCATAATAGCAGGCTTCGTAGGGGCAGTTCGCGAACTGCCCGGGTAGCGACGATGGACATATTTGTTGACACGAAGGGCGGTTCGCGAACCGCCCCTACGAGGTCTGTCTATTTCAAAACTGTCAAGAACTGAATGTTTCTAATTATTTGAAAGAAATCATCAAAACACCTAACACCTAACACCTTTTCGTGCATATTGCTGATAATTATATAATTATCTGGTGGTGGTTGGGTGTTAGGTAGGTGTTAGATAACCTTTTTACCGACACCTTCTGACACCTGCTAATATGTAATCGTTTACTCCCCTTGTCGGAAACTGATCCGTCTCTTACTATAAACTAAGTCAAAACATATTATAAACTATTATACAAGATATAGTAAACTGTTTATATGTAGTACTACCTGTTACGCATACGTAGTACTATGTATCGGCAATAGGTAGTACAACGTATCGGCTATAAGTAGTACTACCTATTATTAATATCTGATATGCTGTGACTTAGTTCACTACTACTTCCGGATTAGTTTAACACTTACTTCGGGTTAGTTTGTGGGTAGGGATAAAAGGAATGTATACGTTTGTTGATCGGGTGTCAGTTGATGTCAGTTAAAAAAGCTACCTGACACCTAACTGATGTCCGATAATCATGTAATTATCAGTAATATGTAAGAGAAGGTGTCGGGTGTCAGATGTTTTACAGAATTTCTATATAAAAATGACATTTATTTTAGGATGTTCAGATGGGCGAGTTTTCTGCGTATCTCCCGTAAGGAATGTTGTATCGATTTGGAAAGAATGATTAACGTCACAGCAATGATAATCAGGAGGATGCCGACAGCCAGGTTAGGGGTGAACGGTTCGCCGAAGATCAATACGCCGACGCATACGGCCGTGATCGGTTCTACGGCACCCAATACGGCAGTCAATGTTCCTCCGATATTATGTACGGCAAGGACAAGCGTGATGTTGGAAATAACGGTCGGTACAATGGCCAGTAGGACCAGGTTTACAAACGACATGGTGTCGGGAATCGCTTGTATGCCTTCGTTCGTCCCTGCTTTGACGGCAAACAGGATTGTGCTGACAATGAACACATAAAAAGTCAGTTTGCGGCCGGTCATCTTCTGCACGCGCGATTTATTGACGGTGGTGATATAAAGTGCATATCCGACGGCAGACAGCAGCACGATGAAAACGCCTAAAGCACTCAGTTTCATATCCCCTTCATTGATAGAAAGGCGTGCGACTCCACAGATGGCCAATGCAATAGCCATCAGCGTTACCCAGGATGTTTTTTCCCTGAATACCAATAACATGATAAGGGTGACAAATATCGGATAGGTAAAATGGAGTGTCGTGGCAATTCCGGCCGACATAAAACTATATCCCCAGAACAGGAACATGGCGGAAGCTGTGTAGAAAAAGCCTAACAGAACCAATACCGGGATTTCCCTTTTCTCCACATGGAACGATTCCTTCCTGACAACCATAATTCCAGTCAGTGCCAATGCCGCAAACAGGAAACGGTAGAACAGGATGGAATCGAACTGCATCCCCTTTGCCATCAGTGGCAATGTAAACAGGGGAATCAAACCGAATGTAGCCGACGTTAATATGCCGAAGGTAAATCCTTTAAAGTTATTCATCACTTTTTCTCTTTGATAAAACGACGACAAAGATAGCATAAAAACGGGCGATTGAGAAATAGCGATTTTATTTTGCAGCTAAAGTATTTCTTTCGGTTTGTTGGTTGGGGATTGAGTTTACACATACGTCCTTGCTGACTTCTTTGTTGTCTTTGAAGGTTGTCAGGGTAATGCTGCAAGCATCATTGTTGTATGTGTAATCGTAGGCTTGTTGTTTTTCCCATTTTTGAGTGCCCTCGTTCCACTGTTCGACAATCTTGGATACGATTCTCTTGCTTGCATCGTATGAGAAGCTGTACTTGCGATACTGTTGCAGGATGTTTTCACCTTCTACCTTGTAGATGTATTTAGTCATTACTAAACCGTTTGCTGTTTCTGTCTTGTAGGCGAAGTCGGAAGCAGAACAGAAGTTTACACTTGCGAATACGAAAACGATCACTGCGATAACTGATTTTAAAACTGACTTTTTCATGACTTTATTCTTTTTAGTTGTTTATTAATTTCTTACTAACTAAATTGCAAAGCCTGTGCCAAACTGTGTACACTTTTGAAAATCAGTGTATTGGTAAAATGAGGCAAAAAGAAGAGTGTCCAAATATTTGACAACACTGTCAAAAGTTTGGACACTCTCTCTGTTATCGGATGTAATTCTTTCCTTACAAAAGCAATCCGGCTGCCACCTCTTCGGCTACGGCATCATTCTTGATTGCGGCAACCAAGGCGAGGGCGAAGTTCATGACTAATCCTGGACCTCTGCCGGTTATGACATTATCGGATATTTCAACCGCTTCACCTGTGACATTTGCGCCGATCAACTTCGGCTCGAAGCCGGGATAGCAGGTGGCGTTACGGCCTTTCAGCAGGCCCAGTCCGCCTAATACCATTGGAGCGGCGCAGATAGCTGCTACGATACGGCCTTCGCGATATTGTTGCAGCAATGCTTCTTTGAGTGGTTCGGAGCTGTTCAGGTTGGATGCGCCGGGCATGCCTCCGGGGAGGATGAGGGCATCGGCTTCGTTCAATACTATATTATCCAATGTCTTATCGGCTGTTACCGGAACATTGTGTGCACCAGTTACAACCAGGTCGGCTGTGATGGAAACAGTTGTAACTTCAATACCGCCGCGGCGCAGGATGTCGACTGTCCCTAAGGCTTCCATTTCTTCGAAACCATTCGCTAAGAATACAATTGCTTTCTTCATATTATTTCTATTTTAGTTTATACAGATAGGTAATCGTACCGCTCTGGTTGTTGGCGCCGCTAATGCTGTTGAACTTAGCACGTTTGGCGGCATCCAATGCGCTTTTACGCATGGAAGCGTTGTCGATGTTTGTACCTTTACCTATTTCTGCAAATATAACATTTCCTTTTGGATCTACCGTAATGTTGATTACGATTCGTCCTTCTTCCTGGATTGTATAGGCGGGACGCGGAAGACCTCCGGCACCGATTGAACGACCGTTCAGGTTGAATGAACCATAACCGCCTACACCTTCGTTAGCTCCATGATCGGAATTACCGAACGGACTGCCCTGGTTTCCGGTTCCGGATGCGGCATCGCCTTGGCTGTTACCTTCCTGGCTTCCCATTCCGAAAGCGCCAGCCACCTTATTGCTGATAGCCTGCTCTTTCTTGCGCTGTTCTTCGGCGAGGCGTTTCTTTTCGGCTTCTTCCTTGCGGATACGTTCTTTTTCGGCTTCCTCTTTCCGTTTCTTTTCTTCCTCTTTCTTGCGTTGCTCTTCTTTTTCCTTTTTCTTTTTGGTTTCTTCGATTGCAACGCTTTCCTCGATGTCCTGCGTTACCAGTTCTTCCTTGGGTGTTTCCACCTTAGGCTCCGGCACGGGAGGGGGAGGAGTTGTCGTTTCCTGAGGGGGTTCCTGTCCGGTATATTTCGGTTCGAAAGTTCCGGCTGCCGCATTCACGTTACCGAAGTTCACCAGTATGCCGCCATCCTCGTCCGGAACAACGGTCTTCAATACCGTGAACCCCAGGATGAGCAGGATAATCAGGTGGAAAGCTACCGAACCCGCTATACCGTATATGTCATCTTTATTTAACTTCATAATCCTCTACTATTACAGTTGAGAGTTGAATGGTGAAAGTTGAATGGTCTTGTTCTATAAACTTAACTTTCAATTTTCAATCTTCAACTTTCAATTACTTCTGTGGCCGGGTGGCGAGCACCATCTTGAATTTATTCTCATTCGCAATGTTCAAGATACGCACGATTTCTTTGTAAGGTACCGATTCGTCTGCATATAAGGCAACAAACATTTCCGGCTCTTTTGCATAACTCTCTTGCAGGAACGGGGTGATCTCTTCGAAAGAAACCATCTTTTCCCGCTGGCTACCGAAAGCGACGTAGTAATTCAGGTTCGCATCGATCGTGACGCGTGTCAGCGGCTTGGCAGCAGTCTGCTTCTGCGCTTGCGGGAGCGTCACCTTGATGGCGTTCGGAATAACTACCGTCGAGGTAACCATAAAGAAAATCAACAGCAGGAATATGACGTCTGTCATAGAAGCCATGCTGAAACTTTCGTTTACTTTTGTTCTTCGTTTTAAAGCCATAATCAGTTTGCAGGTTCGTTCAATAAGTCCATAAATTCCATTGTGCGGGCTTCCATCTTGTTTACCACGTTGTCTACCTGCGAAACCAGATAGTTGTAGGCAAACAGGGTAATGATACCGACAACCAGACCACCTACCGTTGTTACCAATGCTTCATAGATACCACCGGACAACAGGGATACGTCTACATTCGTTCCGGCATTCGCCATATCGAAGAAGGCGCGAACCATACCAGTTACCGTACCGAGGAATCCCAACATCGGCGCCCCGGCTGCTGTCGTAGCAATCAACGGGAAGCCTTTTTCCAGCTTGGCAATCTCCAGGTTACCTACATTCTCGATGGCAACCAGCACGTCGTTCATCGGACGTCCCAGCCGGGTGATTCCCTTTTCAATCATGCGTGCGGAAGGCGTGTTGGTGCTGCGGCACAAGTTTAAAGCCGAGTCGACTTTCCCTTCATGTATATAGTCCTTGATACGGTTCATAAACGTTTCATCCTCTTTGCCTGCACGGCGGATAACCATCAGGCGCTGGATAAATATATAACATGCCATCAATGACAGTAACAACAATACAACCATAATCCAGCCCCCTTTAAAGGCGAGGTCGATTACATTGATTTCTGCTTCAGTGGGAACTGTTACCGCCGTCAGGTCCGGCATCTGCTCTGCTGTTTGTGCCCCTACAGCCTGTAGGGAAAGTAAAATACTCATGCTTATTTAATTAATGATGAATAATTAATAATCAGTTAAAAAAGAAACGTGAGGCCGATAGCCTTTATTGTTACTTGTTTTGCAAACAACCCTTATATAATGTAATTGTTTCTTTCAGACCATAATAAAGAGCGTCGCAAATCAAAGCGTGACCGATTGAAACTTCGTCCAGCCAGGGAATGTTCTGGCTGAAGTAGGTCAGGTTTTCCAGGCTCAGGTCATGGCCTGCATTTACGCCTAACCCTAAATTCTTGGCCAGCTGAGCGGCTGCGATAAACGGTTCGATAGCCTTTTCACGGTTTACCGGGTAACAGGTCGCATACGGTTCTGTGTATAATTCGATGCGGTCGGTTCCCGTTTTGGCAGCCAACTCGATGTTATCGAGTTCCGTTCCCACAAAAAGAGAGGTGCGGATGCCGTGCGAAGTGAAGGTGTCGACCAGTTCGCTCAACTGTTCGAAGTGGGCTTTTACATCCCAGCCAGCATTGGATGTGATGGCATCGGGAGCGTCCGGTACGAGTGTGACCTGTGTCGGTTTTACTTTCGTCACCAGGTCGATGAAGTTATCGCAAGGGTAGCCTTCTATGTTAAACTCTGTTTTTATTTCCGGTTTGAGGGCATATACGTCGCTGTACCGGATATGCCGTTCGTCCGGTCTGGGATGAACGGTAATCCCTTGTGCACCGAATGCTTCACAGTCTAATGCCACTTTTAATACGTTTGGTACATTACCACCGCGGGCGTTACGAATGGTTGCAACCTTGTTAATGTTTACACTTAAATTTGTCATCGTATATCGTTATATCTTTTTTCTTTCATTACATTTGCATAAAAGTATCGGCAAATTTAGCAGTATTTAGGGAATATACAGAAGAATGTTGGTGAAAGATTTTATAACGAAGGAATTTCCGGTGTTAAAAAGTTTTGACACAGGAGAGTATGCTCTGGCTTTGATGGATGATTTTAAATTGAAGCATCTGCCACTGTTGAGTGACAATATTTATAGGTGTCTGGTATCTGAAAAAGACCTGCTGGCAATGTCGAATCCGGCTGCGACTATCGGCGATCCCGTTTTGCTGTCGCCCAGTGTTCAGGAAAATACGCATATCCATGAAGCGATGGCTTTGATTACCCGTTATCAGTTGACTCTTCTTCCTGTTGTGAATCCCGAAGGCGAATATCTGGGTGCCATTACGCGCGACAAGCTGATCGATATTCTATCCGAACTTTGCAGTGCGGAAGCTGCCGGAAGTGTATTTGTGCTGGAGTTGATGCCGCAAGACTATTCGTTAACCGATATTGCCCGTCTGATCGAGGCAAACAATGCGCATGTCCTGAATTTGCTCTCTTATACGGACAAAGATACCGGACGTCTGCATCTGATTATAAAGATCGATCTTGAAGACGCTTCTCCCGTAATCCGTAGTTTCGAGCGTTTTAACTATACGGTCCTTTATTACTTTATGGAAAAAGGGATGGTAGACGATCTGCTGCAACAGCGGATGGAAGAGCTGGTCCATTATATGAACATCTGAGGAATTGAAAACTGAGAATTGAAAATTGAGAATTATGAAGAAGGTCGGGGTGTTTGGAAGTGAATATCAGGCTGAAAAGCAACTTGTTATTAAGCGTTTGTTTGAAAAGCTGACATCTTTGGAAGCTGAGGTTTATGTGGATCGTGATTTCTATCTTTTTCTTACGGATGCCCTGAACTATGAGCCGCCTGTATCCGGTATTCTGACCAGTGATGAGTTTGATCTGGATGTGGCTCTGAGCCTGGGAGGTGACGGTACTTTCCTGCGCACGGCTGCCCGTGTGAACAAACAGGATATTCCTATTTTGGGTATCAATACCGGACGCCTCGGGTTCCTGGCCGATGTGGCAAGCAATGACATTGAAGATACGCTGGACGAACTGTTCAAGAACTACTATAAAATAGAGGAGCGCACTTTGTTGCGCTTGCATACCGAAGACCGTGTCTTTCACGGTTACAACTATGCCCTGAATGAAATCGCGATTCTGAAGCGTGACACCTCCTCCATGATTACGATCCATACGTCGTTGAACGGCGAATACCTGACTTCTTATCAGGCTGACGGTTTGGTGATTTCCACTCCTACAGGCTCTACGGCCTATTCTATGAGCGTGAACGGGCCGATCATCATCCCGCAGAGCGAGAATCTGGTTTTAAGTCCGGTCGCTCCTCACTCCCTGAATGTCCGCCCGCTGGTTATTCCGAATTCTTTCACGATCACGTTGGGGGTGGAAAGCCGGAACAAATACTTTCTGATCGCCCTCGACGGGCGTTCCGAAATATTCCCGGCCGGCATACAGTTACGGGTAAATAAAGCCGATTATACGACAAAAGTGATTAAACGATATAATCATACCTTTTACCAGACTCTCCGCGAAAAACTGATGTGGGGAGCGGATGCACGGATGAAATAGATGTAAAAACTATGTTTTGCAGCATGTTTTCGTTAAATCAGGTTAAATAAATGAGATTTCCAAACGATAATGTATGCTACATAACATAAAAGCTCTATATTTGCACTGTGTTTTTCATGGTATTAGATTTAAGGTTAACAATGAAGATTGGCT
>URZO01000034.1 GCA_900552465.1 uncultured Parabacteroides sp.
AAATCCGTTTTCTTTTTGCTCTTGAAGCAACATGATTTACTGATCTAGGCATAATACTAATCTGTTTTGAATGTTAGCGTCATCACTTTCGGATGAACTTGTTTGCTAAATACATTCGGTTAATAAAAATCTTGTAAAACTCGCTTAATTAATAAAGATTACTTCAAACCAAGCAACTGCTTAACGTTGCTTACGTCTACACGGTCAACTAAACCTGTGTGAGTAAGATTTCTCTTCTGCTTTGTAGTCTTCTTTGTCAGAATGTGACTTTTAAAAGCGTGTTTTCTTTTGATTTTACCTGTTCCGGTAAGAGCGAATCTTTTTTTGGCACCGGAATTAGTCTTCATCTTAGGCATTTTCCAATATGTTTTAATTATTAAACTTTACACCCTCTGTCGGGTGGTTTCTTTCTTTATTATTCTTCAGACTCTTCAGTCTTCGGCTTGGGAGTTACGATCACTTTCTTTATAATCGGCTTCGACACAGCAGGTTTAGATACGGCTGGCGCAGCAGCGGCACCCGCTTTCTTCGGCGTTAGCATGATAATCATACGTTTGCCTTCCAATACCGGCAACTGTTCTACCTTACCGTATTCTTCCAGGTCATTGGCAAAACGAAGCAATAACACCTCTCCTTGCTCTTTGAAAAGAATGGAACGTCCTTTAAAGAACACATAAGCCTTCACTTTTGAACCTTCTTCAAGGAACCCCTTCGCATGTTTCAACTTAAAGTTGTAATCGTGATCATCTGTCTGAGGTCCGAAACGGATTTCCTTAACGACCACTTTAACAGACTTAGCTTTCTGTTCCTTTTGTCTTTTCTTTTGTTGATAGAGGAATTTCTGATAATCAATCACTCTACAAACGGGGGGCGCAGCATTCGGTGAAATTTCAACCAGATCGAGCCCTTGATCTTCGGCAATTTTTAATGCCTGAGAAGTAGGATAAACTCCCTGTTCTACGTTATCACCTACTAAACGAACTTCACGAACACGAATACGTTCGTTAATTCTATACTGTTCTTTCAGACTGTCATTCTTCATTCAAAAAGATTTATTCTCCTCGTTATTAGTTATTTTAATCGTTATCTTTCTTCCAGTGATTCATTTGTTCCTCTATTTCACTTTTCAAAAGCGATGCAAAGGTAGCAATTTTCATCGAACCTTTATCACCTTCGCCCTGTTTTCTTACAGAAACTTCATTATTTTCTGCTTCTTTCTCTCCAACAATGAGCATGTAAGGGATACGTTTCAACTCTGTATCGCGAATTTTACGTCCGATTTTTTCATTACGGTCGTCTACCAGCACACTCAGCTCTTCTGCTTCGAGCTGACGTTTCACTTCGTAGGCATAGTCGTTAAACTTCTCACTGATCGGCAGGATCGATACCTGGTCCGGAGTCAGCCACAACGGGAACTTACCACCCGTATGCTCGATCAACACGGCAACGAAACGCTCCATAGAACCGAACGGTGCACGGTGGATCATAACAGGACGGTGCTTTTTATTATCTTCACCCGTATATTCCAATTCAAAACGTTCCGGCAGGTTATAGTCCACCTGGATCGTACCCAACTGCCAACGGCGGCCGATAGCATCTTTCACCATGAAGTCCAGCTTAGGACCATAGAAAGCAGCTTCGCCATATTCGATCTTGGCTTTCAGACCTTTTTCCTGACAAGCCTCGATAATAGCGCTTTCAGCCTTTTCCCAGTTTTCTTCCGAACCGATATATTTATCCCGGTTCACCTTGTCGCGCAAAGATATCTGTGCTTCAAAGTTTTCAAAATCCAATGCCTTGAAAATGATAAAGATGATATCCATTACCTTCAGGAATTCATCTTTCAATTGGTCGGGACGGCAGAACAGGTGCGCATCATCCTGCGTAAAGCCACGTACCCTTGTCAAACCGTGCAGCTCACCGCTTTGTTCATAACGATATACGGTACCGAACTCGGCAAAACGCAAAGGCAGATCCTTGTATGAACGCGGGAATGCCTTGAATATCTCACAATGGTGAGGGCAGTTCATCGGTTTCAGCAAGAACTCTTCACCTTCCTGCGGAGTGTGAATCGGCTGGAACGAGTCTTTTCCGTATTTAGCATAGTGACCGGAAGTCACATACAGTTGCTTGCCTCCGATATGCGGAGTCATTACCTGCTGGTAACCATATTTCTTTTGAATCCGTTTCAGGAAATCTTCCAGTTTCAGGCGCAATTGCGTACCGCGCGGCAACCACAACGGAAGACCGGCTCCCACGGCTGTCGAGAAAGTAAACAATTCCAGTTCCTTACCGATCTTACGATGGTCGCGTTTCTTGGCTTCTTCCATCAATACCAGGTATTCGTCCAGCATCTTCTTCTTCGGGAAGGTGATACCATAAAGACGAACCAACTGTTTGCGTTTTTCGTCGCCACGCCAGTATGCACCGGCTACGCTCATTATCTTAACGGCTTTCAGATAAGAGGTATTGGGCAAGTGCGGCCCACGGCAAAGGTCTGTAAACGAACCCTGCGTATAGGTCGTGATCTTACCGTCTTCCAGCTCGCTGATCAGCTCGGTTTTATACTCTTCACCTCTGTCACCAAACATTTTCAATGCGTCAGCTTTCGAAATATCCTGACGTTTGATCTCCTCTTTCTTCGCTACCAACTCCAGCATTTTAGCTTCGATAGCAGGGAAATCGCTCTCTTTGATAACAGCCTCACCCGGATCCACGTCATAGTAGAATCCATTCTCGATAGCCGGTCCGATACCGAACTTAATGCCTGGATACAGTTCCTGCAAAGCTTCAGCCATCAGGTGGGCACTCGAGTGCCAGAATGCATGTTTACCTTCCTCGTCTTCCCACTTGAAAAGCTTGATTGCGGCGTCCTGGTTAATCGGACGGCTCAGGTCCCAAATCTCACCATTCACGCTTGCAGCCAGCACTTCCTGTGCCAGACGGGAACTGATGCTTTCAGCAATCTGCATGGCAGTCGTTCCTTCGGCATATTCTTTTACGGAATTATCCGGAAATGTAATCTTTATCATAATCTGTTCACTATAAATTCCTAAAAATTAATCAGGATGCAAATTTAGTATTCTTTTTTTGTTAAACAGAACTTTTAGGAAAAAAGTTTCTGCTCCGCAACCTTTTATAAAGAAAGACGCCCAGGACAAACAACAGAATCCCTCCGCATACAAAGTAACCGGGTGAACGGATCGTCCGGCGGGATTCCGCCCGAAGTTCAGTCGCCTCTACCCGCCGCCCGGCATAATCATCCTGTTTCCGCATCATCACTTTACCGGTGTCGGTAAGCTGCCGCCGGTAATCCATCTGCAAGGTAGTGACTGTCTGCGGGTACTGCTTGCCGACACTGTCCGGCGCAGTGTAGACAACCCGGCGTATATTCCAGACTGCCGTATCGGCGAAATGGATATCCCGTTGCCACACCTCCGTCCCACGCGAAGAAAACCGGACTGAATCGATACGGATGGTATCCCCCCGGCACAGACTTTTCCGGCTTCCTCCACAGCCCGACAATAAAAACGTCAACACCAAAAGCCGCAAAATCACCTGCATCCGGCTATAACTCATCTCCTCCACCGTAAAATGCTCCCCCATATCCTCTCTTTTTTTATTTTTTAATTTTTAATTCTTAATTCTTAATTTATAAGAGTAGTCCACCCCAAACAACGCCCCCGCAAACGTACAGATCTCCCCGAAAGCCACCAGTACACTACTATCCACACCCCTCGCGGATCGATCCAAAACCCGCAGAAGAGCAAAACAATCCCGCTCATTGTGAGCAGGATTGCCATTGTCAACTGAATCGTCAATCGCTTCATGAATTTTGAATTATGAATCTTTCAATTCTCAATTTTCAACTTTCAATTTTCAATTCTCAAAGTTCCCCCGGTCTCTCCTCCGGTTCCTCCCCCTTACCCGAATCATCCGTTTCCGGCACAATCCGTTCAAAGCTCGTACGACTTTTCATTGTGCGCAAAGCCCTTCCGGGAAGGAAACGGACACGAGGTTCACGGATCAGTCCCGTACTGAAATCACCGGCACCCACAACTCCCGTTGATCCGAAATTCAAACGGAAAGTACCCAATTCACCCACGCTCACACGACGTCCGTTGCGCAAATGACGCGCCAAGACCACATTTAGACGATCCAACACAGCTTTCACACCGGCACTTCCGGCAACCGTACTGTCCCCAACCTCTTCGGTTAACTCTTCAAATGTCACCAGATCGCCACTAACCATCTGTGCATACAACTTTTCAGGATTTTCTTCCTGATCACTACCTAAATTTCTTCTCTGAACCAATTTGTACTTAAGAGCCATAATCTTTAATTTTTAAATGATTAATAATTTGTTTTTGATCACACTGCAAAGATAGAGCCCCCGCAAAACGTTAAAAAAGCAGTGAGAGGAACGCATAAATGATGATTTATGGGTCTGTTCTTTTAATGGGGCAATGCCCCATGCCGCAGGCTCTCTTTTGCCGTTCGTTTCAACGAACGGATAAATAAATGCCCGACTTTGACGGATTCCTCTGTGGGGTTTAACCCCTTTAAACACCAATGGGATAATCCTTTATTAAAGGGGCTGAAGCCCACAGAGGAAGAGGCTTTGCCTCTAATCCTTTTAACCGTCAGCTGAAGCAGACGGCAAAAGAGAGCCTGCGGCACGAGGCTTACCTCGTTTACTGAGACCCCGCTAAATCATCCTTTACACATCCATCTCACTACTTTTCTCCAAAAGCTCCGCAAAATCGTACGAATCCATTCGGGAATACCGGATTTTATCGGTCAAATACCTGACAGACACATTCATATCAAAAGCAAGTAAAAGTGAAAAAGAAATTTCCGTATATGAAGATTTATGATTTTTATACGGATCTACCAACAAATTAAGGACCTTCAGAAACAAATTTAACTCTTCCATCCCACACAAAAACTCACCCAGCACCGTCTTTTGCCGGACATAGTCCACAAACCGCTGGCGGTTCGCCTTGATCAACCGAACGAGAAACAGGCGGTAGGCAGGTCAACTCCACATATCCGGACAAGGCAAGCCCGAACGTTCGGTCAAAAAAAATGCCCCTTTCCTCAAGAGGCATACAATTTATTAACTCATGATACTGGCGAACGGTAGGTTTTGCGCCTCCAAACAGCGCAATCAATTGTTCTTTCATAAATAAACTTCCGGGAGGGGGAAAATTGATCCCTCACGCCCGAAAAGCCACCGGACAGACCGGTTACAACACAAAAAGCTTTTAAAGCCCTTCCTTCAGAATCTTTCGCAGTGGTTGGAAGAAACGCTCTATCAGACGCAGTTCTTCAGTTACGATTCCGGCCGTGGCTTTCATTTCCTGCGTCGCAGGAAGACAGATTCCGTAGTTGGTGGTCAGTCCGCCGGGGAAGACAATCTCCACCATATAATTATCTTCCAGTGGAACCATCGAGACCGACAAGACCTGTCCCTCGACGATCCCGAACTCCTGATCCGGGAAATTACTGAAACGCACGATCACACGCTGACCTTTACGGACCTTCCCCGAACTGGCGATCGGCATCAAGGCACGACCGATCCATTCACCCGGCTCCTCCGGCACGATACGGGCAAACAGGTCTCCCGCCGTCACATACAAGTTCGGATAGCCCTGCCGGAGCATCTGCACCCGGCCCGACGCAGACGCCTCTATACAATAGTCCATCTCCCAACGCCTTACAGCCGCCAACAACTGGCCCACCGCAGCCCGGTAGTCCCTCGACGCCGGGTCTTTGGCCGCCAAGGCCGTATAGGAAGACTGGATGTCACCCAACTGCCACACATCCTGCAACAGGTAGTAACCGAACCGCTCCGGCTCCTCCGCATAGCGCGCCAGCAGCTTCTTCAACCGAAACACATCCTCTGTCACAGCCGTATTCTCGATCACCGCAAGCGGTAGGCCCTCTTTCACCTCCTGGCCATTAGAGACATACAGGCGGCTTACCTTTCCTGACGACCGTGCGACCACCTCCGTCACCGGATTACGGCTCGTCAACGTCATCTCAGCCTCGATCACATCCGGATACCGGAAGAAGAAGCTCCCCACAACGAGCGTGAGCACCACGGCAAACAACACCGTAATCCCCCACCTCACAATCCAGGACGGCACCTGCCCCATCACTTCCTGAACTGCCTCACTGCGTAATTCTATATCTTTTCCTTCTTCCATACAACTGCCTCCTGTAAGGGCGGTTCGCGAACCGCCCTTACGAACCCAACTCCAATTGGTTCTTCACTAATTTATAATATATCCCCCGTCGTGCCGTCAACTCCTCATGCGTCCCCTCCTCGGCAATACGGCCTTTATCCAGCACGACGATATTGTCTGCATCCCGGACCGTGCTCAACCGGTGTGCCACCACGACCACCGTACGGCCCCGGTAGAACTGGTGCAGGTGCTCCATGATCTCTTTCTCATTATTGGCGTCCAGCGCATTCGTCGCCTCATCCAGAAAGATAAACTCCGGGTTCTTATACACCGCCCGGGCGATCAGGATACGTTGCCGCTGTCCCTGGCTCACGCCGTTTCCTTCCATGCCGATCTTCGTATTATAGCCTAAAGGCAACGAATCGATAAACTCCCGGATATTCGCCACCGTCACCGCATGGAGCAGCCGTTCCTTATCGATCGACTCCGCCCCCACCGCTATATTGCGCGCGATCGTATCCGAAAAGATAAAACCGTCCTGCATCACACAACCCGTATGCGCACGCCACACATGCGGATTCATATCTTTCAGCAAGACGTTCCCTACCCGGATACCCCCTTTGTTCGGCTCATAAAAACCAAGCAGCAGCTTGACCAACGTCGTCTTCCCGCTACCGCTCGCCCCCACAATCGCCGTCACCTTATGTTCAGGGATCGTCAAGCTCACATGCTCTAATACATAATCGCGGTCCGCCCCGTCATAGCTGAAGCACACATCCTCTATCCGGAGCGTCCGGTCTTCCGGAATTTTATTTATTTTCAGGGCCAGTGTCTGCTCCTCATCCTCCTTCTGATGGATTTCGCCGAGACGTTCCAGGCTGATCTTCGCATCCTGGAACGACCGCGCAAAACCGATAAACTGTTCGATCGGAGCCGTCAGTTGCCCCACGATATAGGTCAACGACATCATCATACCCAACGTCATCTCGCCGGAAACAACAGCCCGGGCGGCCAAAAAGGAAATGAGAATGTTAGTGGTCTGGTTAAAAAACACCGACCCGAGCTGTTGATATTGTTCAAGTGCTAACCCCTTAATACTGATTTTAAATAATTTCACCTGGATACGTTCCCATTCCCACCGCTTTTCCGTCTCGCAATTGTTCAGCTTGATTTCCTGCATACCCGTCACCAACTGGAAAAGATTGCTCTGCTCCCCGGCAGCCTGCGCGAAGCGTTTTATATCCAGTTCGCGCCGGTACTTCATAAAAGCCAATATCCAGGCCACATACAATCCATTCCCCACTAAGAACAGCCCCAATATCGTCAGGTCATAATACGCCAGAACAAACCCGAACACAATAAAATTAACAAACGAGAAAAGCGTCGAGATGGACGAGCCCGTCATAAACGTCTCGATACGGTTGTGATCACCAATGCGCTGCATAATATCCCCGACCATCTTCGTATCGAAAAAGTGCAAAGGCAACCGCATCAGCTTGGCAAGAAAATCGGAGATCAGCGCAATATTGATCCGGGTATTGACATGGAGCAAAATCCAGCTACGGATAAAATCGACCGACAGTTTAGCCACGAAGATCACCAACTGCGCTATTAATATTAAGGTAATAAAACTAAGGTTACTATCCCGAATACCCGTATCCACCAAACTCTGTGTCAGAAACGGCATAATCAGTTGCAGGATACTGGCTGTCAACATACCTAATACCAACTGGAAGAGTTCACGCCGATAAGGAGTCAGATAACGGAAGAAGAAAGACAAACCTTTCCCCGTCCGTGTATCCTCCTCCTCGCGATCGTAAAAGTCAGTTCCTGGTTCGAAGAGCAAGGTCGCTCCGGTGCCTTTCCCTTCCACAACGGTACTGCACCAGCAACGTGCCAGTTCGGATTCCTCATAGACCAATTTCTTGGTAGCCGGATCGGCGATATAATATTTTCCGTTCTTTACCTTATATAATACGACAAAATGGTTCTGGTTCCAGTGCAGAATGCAAGGCAACAGCACTTCTGTCCTGAGCTGTTCTAACGTAACCTTCACCCCCATCGTCCGAAAACCGATCCGCTCGGCAGCATCACTGATGCCCAACATCGACACCCCTTCGCGCGTAATAAAGGCCTGTTCGCGGAGGTACTGCACCGAGTAACTCCGACCGTAGTACTTCGCGATCATGCGGAGACAGGTGGGGCCGCAGTCGAAAGCGTCGAATTGGTGGTAATAAGGAAAAGACTTAATCATAATAATTACTTTATCATATAATATAGCATTAATTCAAAGCCACTTTCAGCACAATATAAAAACTTATTATTTTTATAATTTCACAAAAACAGAACAAAAAAAAAGATCAATTACAGGATATAATTCAACAGACGAGCAAAATAAAATCCAATGAAGTATGTTTTTACCCAAAGTTAATTCCAACCTTTCCCCAGTCTGAGTTTATTTTTCACTTAATTTCTTTTCCTTACAAAGAATGATTAATTTTCCTTTTTAGTTCTTCTTTGCCATAATTCAACATTTTATCTACATTATCCATCGCTTTACGTCGATGATTTTCTGACCGATACATACCATTTAAATCTCTCGGATGAGACAAATGAAACATGCAGTTTTGATTTCGATAAATCATATAATCAAGTTCTAACCAACGATAATATCTTTCACCATCTTCCATCCCCCAACCATAAAACTCTTCATTTTCCATTCCCGAAATCACATAACTTTCTGTTTTCAGCAAGATAGCTCCACCAACTGCTCCTATATTTCCTGTTTTGTAAAGGGTTGGCATCTTATTTGAATGTCTTTTTAGAAACTCAATATCCCGATATATCCAATAGTGCTTTCTTAAAATCGATGAAATATCTAACAAATCTCCATTATAAGGGAAAGCAACATCAAAATTATTACTACGCAATTGTTGAACGGAATCCAATATTTGTTCTGCATCGACTATGATATCAGAATCCCATATCGCAATAATATTAGTCTTTACCCTCTTTGCCATTTCATTTAGATATTTAGTTCTATAAAACACAGGATCTTTGTCTTCTACAAACCAATAGGAAACATTCCTTAATAAGGAAAATATCATATCATTACAATAAGGTGCTGCTTCTAAAATAAAGATATTCGTTTCAAAATATTTCTGTATACAATCAACTGTTAGTATTAAGTTTTCCAATCTGATAACAGAATCTAATCGTATCGGAATAACAAAAGTTACATCTTTTAAATCAACCTTCATATTTTTCTATTTTTTAATTTGTGAAATAACCAATTTCACTCCGGGAAAACCATTTAGTAATCCTTGATGAATCTTGAAAAAATAATAATTTTTTAATAGAGAATTCCAAGCTTCGGAAGTAATGATCCTATTATAAAACACCCAAGGATCATAACATATTTTATAGTCTGGATATTTATTTTCCAAATAATAAAGCAATAAATATATTAAAGACAATCCATTGCTAATAAAAATATGTTTATTACTCATTTCTTTTTCTAAGATAACTTGTAATTCTATCTCCTTTCGAAGCAGCTCGATATACATCTTCCACTTTTCACTTTTCATATAAGGCAAAAGTGGAAGCATTCCGCAAAGGAAATATAAACGATTAGCATGCAGGACAGGAAATTGAGATAATATTTTCGGCTCGAACTCTTCCAATATTTTATAAATACGATCATTGTAAATATTTTGTACCAATAAGCAAGCACAAACATAAGTAAATATAGGCAATTGGAAATCAAGCATTGAAAATGATAACGGTTCGTTGAAAAAGTCATCATTTAACCCTGAAACAAACATATTAAGAACATGAATAATCAATTCACTATATATATACCTTCCATTCTCATCAACCTGATCATCAAGCCTCTTACTGAGATAAAAAAGCATATGCAATAGTTTTCTTTTATTTATAGACAAACTGGGATCCGGAAAAACCAAACGTTTAAAAAT
This sequence comes from uncultured Parabacteroides sp., assembly GCA_900552465.1. GTDB lineage: Bacteria > Bacteroidota > Bacteroidia > Bacteroidales > Tannerellaceae > Parabacteroides. The sequence goes on from URZO01000034.1 coordinate 10,169, forward strand.
AGTGTCATCTATATCTTCAAGCAACTCATTGACATCTCCCTCTACAAAACCCTCATTAATTAAATGTTTTACTCCAAGTGCTATTCCTGCCAGGCCATACTCTACCGAAATAGATGATTCTCCAAAAAGCCCACCTAATGTATCATCAAGTAATTGCCCCGCAATAGTTTTATATTCCTCATTTTGTTCAATCATAGACAAATGATAGAAATAAATACTTATTCCCATTTTGCCCAGAGTGATTCCATTTGGATAATTTCCATTTACAGACTGCAAGAGCATTTCATTTAACTTTTTAATACACTCATCCATATTCTTTTAAATTTAATAATCAAATATTCACCAATATCTATTCTATGTATTATGGCACTTCTTTAACAGATATTCCAAATCACTCAATTCATTCCTAAAAATACGACCATCAACAAACACCGTGGGTACAGAGGTAATAAAATTTGACCGTTGCCAATAGGCTGTTTGTAAAGATCCTGATTGAGGTTTAATAGGTTTATCGGCATAGTATTTAACTTTCCATATTTGAAAATCCCTATTTTTAATCCAGTCTGCTAATGCTTCACAAAAAGCATCACTTCCTAATTCACTATAGATTTCTGCTAAACCGTCAATTAGTTCATCATTTTTTACATCCCCATCCTTGTAACCACTGAACCTTACAGTAAGGCTGAACAAGCCAGAATAAGTCACAAGCCATCGGGATAACAAATTCCAACTTTCTCCACATGGTTTACACTCCAAACTCATAACAATTGTAATATGTATAGATGAACCTATTGTTCCCAAATGTATTTCATCAGGTCTATAATCCATAGAATAACAAGGCTCTATTGAGAGTAATGTACGGATAACAGCTGGTATACGTTTCAAGCGCAGATAATTGTATTCGTACATACGTATCCGAATATATTCTTTCCAAAGAGGTTTTACATACGCCCATATAATAACAGGCATTGCAAATCCAACAAATATGGAAAGGACAGTAACAGAGCACATGGGGATAATCGTTAAATTTTTCCAATAAAACACACAAAGCATTATTTGCATCCATAACACTCCCACAACCCCTAAACAAAAAGGACAGACTTTTTTCACTTTAAAAATCTGATATGATAATGAAAAAAGAGTATAAGGAAAACTACATAAAGCCAATAACAATAATAAACAAACAACTGAATTTAACTGTTGACCTATCCCTGCAATAAACAACGAAAATATGCATCCGGAAAAATAACATAAACCTATGTCAGCCATGCTCAACCATCCGAATAATTTTGAAGCACCCGATTTCAAAACCGCATTGCAATTAGTAATCCTATTAAGATGGCATACTTTGTGAAGAAATTGATTTGATTCACCAAACTCTTCCACTGTTAATAAAATACTTATTGCTAAGCCACACAAACATAAAAATAAAAAAGAACACAAAATTGATGACCATTCAACAGATATACTCCATATAGCAGTACAAAGCAACCCCGAAAATACAGTTAATATTGTCCGCCAATACAATAAACGTTTTTCTGATATGCTTTTTTTCTGTTCTAATTCAGCCAATATTTCATCTTGTTCAGCATACAAAAGTATTCCGCTCCATTTCCTGACAAATTCTTCTATTGCCTCACTGGTATTGCCAGTGTTTGTTTCATAATAAAAAACCTGATTATCTGAAATATCTTCAACAACAATAAATTTTCTTTCTTTTTCGGTAATAATAAAAGCTATTGTAGGAAAACCATTGGACTGTAATCCTTTTAAATCCGACTTTAAGGCAATATTTTTGATATTCATTTCATTCAGCGTATCTACCATAGCATAAAGGGAGTTACCATCCGGATGAGAAGTCAGCAATTGCTTAAGTCTTCTTTTATCAAAAAATATTTTTGATTTTTTCAGGTAATAATACAATATATCATATGATTGCTTATCCATACTATTTAAAGTAATATTTAACAATTACAGGATTCATTTCTTCACTTGCATCTAATAATTCATGGTATTTTTTTCGGTTGTTTTCATCTAACATGTCTTCGGTAATATAGTTTTCCAATTCACCATGTTCATACCATGTCAATACATATTCGTTTGTTATTTTTCGAGGAAGAAAACCTACTGATTCAGTAAAATGCTTAATATATTTACATTCATCAATGGATTTGTCATAGATCAAATAAGCTCTTTCACTATCTCGTAGGTATATATAAGCCATTACATACCGATTGTTTTGACCCTGTATATCTATTATATAAGGAAGAGTAGTTATGCTTTTTGGATCATTGGGCAAATCTAAATTTTTCGCATCATAATTATATTTCCCAAAATCCCATGTATAAGCTCTTCTTAAGGAATCCATTCCCACTTCATAAGTTTGATTATCTACAAGGCGGTAAAAATAATACGTCCCATTATATTCATAAAATGGAGGCACTGTAGGAACTTGAGCATACTTATTTAAAAACTCATCCTCCACATATTCCTTATGAAGAATTTTATTTTCCTTTGCATCATAATAATTGATTTTACACGCATCTAAACTATTAAATAACAACACAAAACATACATACAAGTTCTCATTAAGAGGTATGATGTTCCAATAAAAACCGGAGGCATCCATATTCCTCGGAGTTGTTCTCACATGCTTACCGGTCAAATCGTAACTGTAAATACAGCCCATATCGGTAATGTCAATATTATTGGTAAAAGAATTTAGAAAAATGCTTGTCAAATTAGGCGTGTATTCCCCGGGCCCCTGCCCTCGTTTATTTATCAGAGAAATGAATTTACCATCCTTGTCAAAGATTTGAACAACAGCCCGCTTCCTGTCAAAAATATAATACCGGTTTTGATAGAAGACAAGATCCTCACAATATCCGATCAATACCTCATCGTTTGTCTCCAATGGTATTAATTCGATGTGGCTGAAATAATCAAAAAGAGAGGCTTTTTGACTATAATCAAGATCCACCACGATACGGTTGTCTTCTATCGGATAATACACGAGTGAATCCGCAGCTCCCAATATCCCCTTCCCTGCTTCAGATGCTTGTTTAGGCTTGTTACATGAGCAGCAGATGACAAGCAGAAAAAACAAATAATTTATTTTCAAGGTATTAATATTTAGTCCTAAAAATAGTGAGAGGGAAATTCCTCCCACTATTTTGAAATCATTAGCCATACACACAAAAACCACTTCCAGCAGCCGCACAACCTACCCACATACCGCTGGAATATATTGCTTGGCAACCACTACCAGAGCAACTCGTATGATTAGACCCTCCTACAATAAGTTTAAGTTCTTGATTTGACAACTTTTCTCCTTCTAATTTATTAAGCGTTATCTTCTTTAACTTTTTCATATATTCAATTGTTTAATTGTTTCTATTCTACTATCTTCTTATCTTAATCACAAATCCCCCACCCAGCTATATGGTACTGATCGAGCAAGTACTTTTGTACAAGCCTTAGAGTTATCAAAAAATAAATGATTAATCCTCCAATAATTATCAGTAAACTCATGATGCGTGATCAAGTTTCCCACTTCAACATTGTAGCTGGTTGCTGAAGTGGCAACCAAACTGCTCTAATAAAAGATAAAAGGTTATACAACATACACTTTCGCTTATTTAAAGATTTCAAATAGTAACTGTTTTCATAATATACATTAGATTTACTATATATTAGAAAAAACAAATCCCTCCAACCGATCCCCGAACTGATTGGTTAAAACCAAATGATAAGTTTCTCCAAATTCCAACGTTCCTACATAAAGAACCTCCAGGCAGGCACCAACCTGAATCGTCTCATCACAGACATTCTCTACACCATTAGATAATGTAACATGAATAGTTGAACGAGGAGAAAGACTCTTCACATAAAGACAAGTTCCGTCCCAAGAAACTGAGACTGGATATTCAAAAGAAACAGAACGCATATCTTCCCCCCATTCTCCTTGTAATGGAATATTTTTCGGTTCATCTTTTCCACTTCCGGCAAAGGCATCTTGACTAACAAGGAAGATCATGCTTCCTAAAATAAGTAACAGTACTCGGTTTAATGCTAACATTCGTTTCATGTTCTTTTTGTTTTTAATTTGTCCAAAAGTATAACAATCACTTCTAATAAAAAAGGACAACAAAAACCACTTTAAAACACTAATATTCAAATACTTTAAATTAAACTCAAATACTTTATAATGGACAGTCTACTATCAAAAAGACTTTAAATAAGCATCAAATTCTCCTTTTTTCCACTTTTTGCCTTCATCTATCCGCTTTTTTATTCGAGATTTCCTTTTTGCAACAGCTTCTTCCTGTACACCTAAAAGAATACAAAGGTCAGGTAATGTATATCCCAACTTAATCAGACTACAAAAGCGAACGTCACTTTCTGATAATTTGGGACAACTATCTAATAAATGATGAGTAAAGTCTGGCGAAATGACATTCACCATTATTCGTAATTCTTCCCAATCATCTTCCTGCAAAAGTGTCTTCTCCTTATTTAGGCGGACTAATATATTGGGATCAGCTTCTCTCTTTTCCATCTTTTGTTTATATATAGCAAACTCTTCATCCCGCTGACTTAACAATATGAATTTTGATTGTATCTCCTTTTGTAACTTCCCATTACGTTGTTTTAGGTTTCTGTTTTCCTCTTCCAACTTCTCTTTCTCAACTTTTAACTGAGTAGTGTCTGCCATTTTTTGTTTTTTTTCTTCCAATTGGCTGGTCAAATCATTGATCTTTTGCTGGTTCTGATCGATACTTTTTTTATTCTGTTCGGATTCCTCAATAAAACAGTTCAATTCCTTTCGGATCGATTGAATCTCTTTGTCTTTCTTCAACAACCTCCGTTGGTAAACAATAACTATACATAAAAGCAAAAGTAGAAATACAGCTACAAGGGACAGTATTTTTTGCGTTCTCATCTCTTTCTCCAACATATACTGTTCATAGTTGTATCGGGCTTCAACAGCAAGAATCGCCTCCTTGTTTGTCATCTTATTAATCGAATCGACATACGCCCAATACAAATTATTATACTCTACCGCCTTTTTATACTCTTGCTGTTCTTCATATAGATAATAGAAACATTGATAAACGGACCGTTTCGTATAAAGATTGTCATACAATAAAGCTTTTTGCAAATACACGGCAGCGGAATCATATTGCTTCATTAGACGATACAAATCACCTATTCCCAAATAGATTTTTGTTTTGCCTTTTATATTTTCATCTGATACAGTAGTTGCGACTCGATCCATACATCCCTTTGCTTTTTCAAAAGAACGAATTTGTTTATATATAGTCGCACATTCGCTTAGAGAGAGAGACAAGGCGGATTTATTATTTATCGCCAAAGCAATCTCCTCTCCCTTTTTATAAGATTCAATCGCATTATTCCAATCTTTCTGCATTCCATAAGCTCTTCCCATATAGGAATAAGCATAAGAAAGACAAGAACTGTCTCCTGACTGAATCGCATATTGATATGCTTTTTGGTAAAACTTTAAAGCCTTTGCCAAATCCTGATAACCATACAAAGTGCCTAATCGGGAAGAGATAAGAAACAACAAATTATAATCCTGACAGTCTTTCCCGAGATCTAAAGCCTTAACAAACAATTCTGTCGCTTCTTCTGTTTTTCCCTGATCCTGAAAAACACGCCCTTTATAATACAAAGCTTTCGCATAACGTAACGGATCATTTTGTTTCTCAAAATACCGCACCGCCACCCCAATCACCGAATCCGAGGTATGTTTCACATATTTTTTATCTCGTGCCTGTGTGACCAGCAAACACCAGGTGGCATATTCTTCCGTCGAAAGTTTTTCCGGAGACTGCACGGATTCCAGCAGGCACAGCGAACTATCCGGCTGGCTGCCCATAAGGGTTTCGGCTTCCTGCAACAGAGGGAGGATATGAGATTGTTTTTGGCAAGCGGTCAGGCTAACGATAAACAAAAATAGTATAAGGTGAATGTGTCTTTTCATAGGTACTATGCTTTACAGGTGCAATGATACAAAAAACTTCCCTTATATCCATATCATTTTATTAACAAATTATTGGCTCTTGCTTTCCGCATAAAAACGGAGATTTACAATAACCCCCTATTTTTCTATTTCACCCGAAAAAATGTACGATTTGAGTTTGACTTTTCGTTACCGGAACAACGCTTTTCGTGACAAACGGACCGACGGCCTGCGCAGCCCGTCCAAAAAGCATGACATTTGTCAAAGCGGAACAGAGCCTTCTGTACATTCCGACAATGCTCAACTCCCGAAGAATCGAATATTTGAAAAGAGGAAGGGGATGGGACAGGAATAGGGTAAGGATAAAGAGGGTATTTTTAGGAAAGCCGGCACATAGTTTCCACCGCGACCGTCCTAATCGCCATTACGACCGTCCTAATCGCCGCGAGGTGCCGGGTTCACTGTACACAAAGGACGGTCGTCGTGGTGATAGTCCCTAACTGCGCGGTGGCGCAGTTAGCCACCGCGCAGTTAACCACAATACTTTTTTCTACTAATAAGGAACACATAGCTGGTGAGCGGCACGGAAAGACCCAACTGACAGCCGATCTCTTTCAGGTGGCGGTTATGAAGGGCCAAAGCCCTTTTGTAGGTCTCGTGGCTGGCATCTGCCCACATCCTGCAACGACAGCCTCTCCTTCATGCAGTAGCGTCCAAACCAGTTCCGCACCGCCCTGTACAAGTCCGCCGTACTCTCAGCACCCGCCTCCCGCTTGCGCCTTTCCAGCGACTGCATACTTTCACTAAAATCTTTCTTTCGCATAAGCCTTTATCTATTTGATTAAAAAGATAAAGGTACAACAGATGAGAATTAGTTAAAAAATCGTGATTGATTGAGGATTTGTAGTTGTTGTTATTGTTGTTGTTTGTTTGTTAACTTTGCACTATTATATCGTTATGATAACTCAGAAGATGAAAATGATGTTATCTTGTATTCTTTTCAGACGAGTGTTTTCTCAATTCAAATTCAAGCAATTTGATGCGCTCTTGCAGTTGTTCCACTGTAGGCAATTGCTTCTTCATTTCCTCTATCTGAACATCCGAATAAGTGGATACCCCTATGGGGGTGTTCACACCGCGAAAAGCATACTGTACTTCTGTGGTATTCATATCACTACAAATAAGAAGGCCAATGGTAGGATTGTCGCTGTCATTTTTCAGTAGGTCATCTACAGCACTGACGTAGAAATTTATCAAACAATTCGGGAAACGGAACGCCCTCTACGACGTTTGTTTCATGAATGACATTACCCAATTAGCTAAGCCTTTCATTTGACTGATTGTCAATGTTTAGCAATTCTTGAACGGACTGTTCAAGTTTCTCGGTGTAGAAGAGATACCAACGCTTCATAGCCCATAGATTATCCGCCCCAAAACCTTTCTCGCCAGGGTATCTGCTTTGCAAATCAAGGCTCAGTTGCTCTACTACACCCGCTCCCCATTTTTCCTCAGCCTTACGCATCACGAGATCACGACCGGTCTGCCAATTCCATAACAGTTTTTCCCCGTTAACCTTTACCACAGCCCGAACCCGTGCCCTTTCGTAACGGCTTCCCAATTCATCAACCCAATGTATATATTCCTTATCCAATATTATATCGCGACTTTGGGTAATATATGTCTGTTCTTGATTGGATTTATTCTTATTCATCATCAAAACCTCCTACAAATTATCGTGTTAGAATCTCGTTCAACAATCCGTCCGTATCTCGCTCAATACTTCGGATATCAGCTTCTATGTCTTCATGTGAAATTACAAAGATATGTATTGCCTTCAACAATCCGAAATTTTTTTACGGCAATTACTTAATCATAAGTTTAATCATTCAAAATTCATATAAATTGAGGCGCACCATTGTTGAAATTGCATTTTTTACAATAACCCCCTTTTTTCTATTTCACCACAAAAAAAACATTATTCCTGTTTGACATTTAGCTACCAGGACAACGTTTTTTATGACATACGGACAAACGAGCTGGGCGGCTCGTTTTAATAGCAGGACAATTGTCAATCCATAATATATTCTTGCTGACATTCCGATAAAGCTGAACTCCCGGAGAATCGAATATTTGAAACAACAAAGGGAAGGGATATGGAAATATGGGAAGGAGCAGAAGAGGATTCTGGAAAGACCTGGCACCTTATTTCCATGAAGCCGGACTTCATCGTGCTGACCCGGAACTTCGTTGCTCTGAAGTCTGACTTCATGGGTAACGAAGGTAAACTTCAGAGCGATAAACCGATACTTTAGGGGAATTTTCTGCGCACCTCGCGGCAATAGACTGGAAACTGATCCGTTTTTTGTTCGGGAGACAACCGTCCGGGAGACACTTCATGAAAGCTTTAAAGGAGGTTTTCAGGACGTTTTTTACAATAAGCCCCCTCCTTTTTTACTCCTACCTTCACCGAAGAGAATATTAATAAGCAACCACCAATACCGGATTATCCTCCAGCTCCAATCTATCCAACACTTTCTTTATCTCTGTCGATGGGTTTTTAATACTTCCACATACTTCAATAAACTCTTCTGCATCGATAAGCATTGCCATTTTTCCTTCCTTTGATATATATTGAGGCCAAAATACCGGACCACCATCAAGGTCATTCCATAAGCCAAGCTTTCCGGGTGACGGTTGGTTTAATAAAGCCATATCCCCTGTCGACTTTGTATAAATTCCATAAACAAATGCATTTACTAAAGTCCGCTTTTCTCCTACTCTATTATAAATAGTTTCTTCAAATGGTTCCGGAGCATAATCTCCAAAACTAAATTTGAAAAATGAATGCCGGCTTGACTCTGAATAATCTGTTACAAATATATTTTTTCTTGCAGATTGTTCTTCGTATTGTTCATCTTGTTTAAAAGAAGATCTATATTTCCCTAAATTCAGGACATACGAAGGTACTCTATCTCCTTCCCCCAGTATGGTATAGATTGTATCAGATTGTTTCCTATAGGCATGAAGGTCATTACCGACACGATATATCTCTGTCATTTCCGAAAAAGCAAAACCTAAATCATTATCTTTTATTACCGGTTGATATTCTTTTTGTAACAATTTTACGATACCGGAATCTGTAGCTACACAATACTCATATTCAGAAGTTTTCCACGAAACTAAACTATGAAGAAATAAGTTATCTTGCAGATATGCCATTCTATAAGGCATACAACCTTCAACCTCCGGCAGTTTTATACTACGAACAAACTCTCCATCTATCGAATACTCTATTCCTCTATTTGTGGAAGAGATTAAAATTCGCTTTCCATCCCGAGATATATCCATGCCTCTAATAATTACAAATTCATCCGGTCCCTGCCCCTTCTTTCCGATTGTCCCTAAAAAACGTCCATCCTTCTCATCAAAAGATAAACAATTATTATTGTTATCATTAACAAACAAACGTCCATTTTCAAGTATAATCCTGTCATTATATTGAACTAAGGAGGAATCGTTTGTTTCCAATGGGATATACACAATTTTTTGGACATAGTCACTCAGCCTTTTGACTGAATATTTTTTTGCAACAACTGATTTTTCCACATCAATCACTGGGTAACCATCCATCTTTTGTTGCTTCTCTGAGCAAGCAAACAGACATAGGAATGAGACAAAAATAAATAAGACTTCAATGGAGTTTATAAGCAACAAATAACTTTCATTATGTGAGCAAGCTTCTTTATCTAAAAAATGGTCTTTTCCTATCATTTATATCTTTTTTTCCTTTTTAATACTAACATTTAATTCATCAAAATTAAACAATCCAAAAGACATAACAAAGGGTTTTGGCTGATTTTTCCAATACATTTTTTCTTCACTTATGTTATCTTTATGAACAGCGGTATAGCCGGATTTATAATCCGACAAAATCTGCTTTAATACCAGAGTCGTGAATGCCTATTAACTGCGCGGCCGCGCAGTAGCTGCAAATATACTTTTTTCTACTTATAAAGCAAAGGGAATCCCGCTAATAATGAAATGAGACTTTAATTACTTGTCATGCGCTTGATAATACTGTATGCATTGATGATACCCAGCTCGCCGGCTTTACTCAGGTCGGCGATGCCACGGTTGGCGTCTCCCTGTGACAAGCGTGCCAGCCCGCGGTTAAAGTAGGCTTCGGCAAATTCCGGATCACGCTGGATGGCATCGCTATAGTCCTGGATAGCCGCCCGGAAATCACGCTGCGCGCAACGCAGGTTGCCACGATTGAAATAGGCATACACGAAACCGGGGTTCAGCTTGATGGCCATATCATAGTCTCTTGTGATCATTTCGTGCTCATAGGCCCGCTTATTTTCTTTCAATGAAGTCGAAGCCGGATCGGTTGCAGACGGGGTACGGACGACCGTCGGGTTCTTGCCCATCTTCAGGTTCATACTCATGGCAGAGAAATCGTCTTGCGAATCTGCTACCTGCGACATATTATAGTCAAGCTGTTTATAGCGGACAACCGCCCGGTTGAAATAGGCCATGGCAAAATCCGGATCCAGCTCGATCACCTTCGAATAATCTTTAAGCGCCTCGGAAAAGTCCTGCACAAGCATAAAGTCCAACGCACGTCCGAAATAAGCATCCACGTCATTCGGATTCCGGGCGATCCGGGCCGAATAGTTATTGATCGATGCGAAATGCACGGCGACCTGATCTTCCGTAAGGGCTGCCTCTTCGTTTGTGATACGCAGTTTACGATCCAGAACCATACGGGCATTGTAAGCCTCTATCATCTTATCATAGTAAACCAATTTCTTTACCGGATCTATTCTCTCATAATAAGTCAGGACAAACATCGGTTCCAGGTCTACCCGTACGTTACGGTCCTGTACACGTCCGCGGATTTCACTATGATATTTCGTTTTACGTTCCTCCTCCTTGTCATACACGACGAGACGGTTGAACTTATTAATATTCTTATCCGATTGTTCACGCGTATTTTCTTCTTTATCAGACGTTGGATCAGCTTTATCATCGGCTCCTTTATTATCCTTGGAGGCAACTGCACTTCCTGCATTATTTCCATTCTTCTTCTGCTGATCCATGTTATAAGCTGTCCAATAGTCACGATCTGCACCGACCTCGTCATGCATTTTCCGTTTTACTTCCGAACGGCTCATATAGCCGGCAATAAAGTTAGGATACTGTTGCAAGACAACGTCGAAATCATGTACGGACCCTTCATAGTCGCCGGTCTCATACCGGAGCAGCGCACGGTTATAATAAGCCATATAGTTATCCGGCTCCATCTGGATCACGACATCGAAATCCTCGATAGCCCGGTTATTATCGCCGATCTGGGCACGGAGCAGACCACGGTTGAAACGTGCGATCAGGTTATGGCTGTCCATACCGACCACCTGGTCGTAATCGGCCATAGCACCGCGCAGATCCTTCAATTGATAGCGGACCAGCCCCCTATTGATATAATAACCGCTCTCACGTGTATTCAAACGAATCGCTTCATTCAGGTCGGAAAGGGCATCTTTCAGATTATTCATCTGGTAAAGCAGGATGGCACGGTTACCGTATGCAGGAGCGTAGTAAGGATCCATCTGGATCGCCTTGTCATAGTCGGCAAGCGCCTTGGCCGTATCGCCTTCCTCGGTATACATGGCGCCACGCGTCAGGTAGTTCATCGAATATTTGGGATGGGCGGCCATCAGGTCTTCAAAGACTTTCTCTGCGGCCTTATAATCTTTCTTCTGGATATTGGCTACCGCCATATTGACCAGCATCTGGCGGTCTTCTGCCTTAAATTCCAGTCCTTTCTTGTAGTCTTCTATCGCTCCGTCAAAGTTTTCCTGACTCTGGCGGGCAATGCCACGCGCGTAATAGGCTTGCACCAAAAATGGATTCCGTTCAAGGCAAAGCGTACAGTCTTCCTCTGCCCCTTTATAGTCATCCAGGTTGATCTTCGCTACGGCGCGATAGAAATAGGGTTCTGCCAACCAGGGTTTCGACTTGATTACCTGGTTGAAATATTGTATGGAAAGAACATAGTCTTCAAAATACAATGCATTACGCCCAATAGTCAGTACACGATCGGTATTGATTTGTGCAAACATGACGAATGAACACAGCTGGAATATAAGTAAGAGAATTGCTTTCTTCATCTATATAAATATTCAACATTGACCGCTGGCAAAAGTAAGTAAATAATCTTAGCCTTTAAAACCTATACATAAAAAAAGCCTTCACAGACTGCAAAACAGTGTGAAAGCTTTTCCTTTTTATAAAGCAATTTAATTACTTCGGCTCGATCTTCACCATCAAATGGTCTTTAGGAATTTGATCTCCTTCCTTTACGCCCAGTTCTACAATCGTGCCTGCTATCGGGGCTACGACACGGTTGTACATCTTCATCGCCTGGTGGATCAGAAGCAACTGGCCGGCTTCGACCTCCTGTCCTTGCCGGACTTCCAGCTTGACGATCGTTCCGGGAAGATGAGAAATCACATCACCGATAAAGGGCTTATGCCACATTTTACGGTTCTTATATTTTGCAGTCAGCGTCGTCTTATATTTACGGGCTGTTACTACAAAGTCCACATATTCGTTATCTTTCTCTTTCTTTTCCATATTCAAAAGTTTTAACAGGGTTCAATTAGAACGGAGGCAATCCGTGTTTCTTAGCCGGTCTGTATTCCTCTTTCAATATGGAAAGTTTAAGCGCATGGAGCAACAGCGAGCGTGTTTCTTTCGGCTCGATAACCGAGTCGACAAAACCCTTGGATGCTGCCACATACGGATTTGCGAACTTCTCGATATATTCTTTCACCTTTTCCTGACGCATTGCGTTCTGGTCTTCCGCTTCCATGATCTCCTTACGGAAGATAATGTTAGCTGCGCCTTCCGGTCCCATAACGGCAATTTCGGCACTCGGCCATGCAAACATGAAGTCTGCACCCAGGTGACGGGAGTTCATGGCAATGTAACCGCCGCCGTAAGCCTTACGCAGGATAACCGTGATCTTGGGAACGGTCGCTTCGGAATAAGCGTACAGCACTTTCGCACCGTGACGGATCACACCGGCATGTTCCTGGTCTACACCCGGCAGATAGCCCGGCATATCTTCCAAGGTAATAATAGGAATGTTGAAAGAGTCGCAGAAACGGATAAAGCGTGCAGCCTTATCAGCGCTGTCGCAGTCCAACACACCGGCCAATACCATCGGCTGGTTGGCTACGAAACCGACCGTTTCGCCTGCCATACGGCCGAAGCCGATCACAATGTTGGCGGCCCACAGTTCCTGAACTTCCAGGAAGTCGGAATCATCCACGATACATTTAATCACGTCGCGTACGTCATACGGCTGTTTCGGATCTGCCGGAACCACCTCTTCGATGTTCAGCATCGCTGTCGGTTCTTTCGGCTCGATCGCCTTGGCCTGCTGCTGGTTATTCCAGGGGATGAAGCTGACCAGGCGTTTAACCTGCTCGAAACATTCCTGCTCGCTCTGTGCATAAAAATGGGCATTACCGGTTGTCTCGGCATGTACACGCGCACCGCCCAGATCTTCCATCGAGATATCTTCGCCCAATACGGTCTTGATTACATTCGGACCGGTGATGAACATCTTGGATATATTTTCAACAACAAACACGAAGTCTGTCAATGCCGGTGAATAAACAGCACCACCGGCACACGGTCCGAGAATCAGAGAAATCTGAGGGATCACACCGGAAGCGATTGTATTGCGATAAAATATTTCACCATAACCCGCCAGTGCGCCGACACCTTCCTGGATACGTGCACCACCCGAGTCGTTGATACCAATGATCGGACATTTCATTTTCAGGGCATGATCCATGATCTTTGTGATCTTACGGGCATGCTGCAAGCCCAACGAACCACCGGCAACCGTAAAGTCCTGTGCATAGATACAAACCGGAGCACCGAAGATCGTACCTGTACCCGTAACAACACCATCACCTGGTAAATCCTTCTTTTCCATACCGAAATCACGGCCATCGTGTTTCACGAAAAGGTCGTATTCGTGGAAAGAATTTTTGTCCAACAAGGATAGGATACGATCACGGGCAGTCAATTTACCCATTGCAATCTGCTTTTCGATAGCAGCCTCGCCTCCACCCATCTCAACGACGGCTTTTTTCTCCCTGAGGGCCTGAATGTTTTTACTTAAATCTGTCATAACTTATTCGTTAATAGAGTTCTTATTACTTACCAACCGCTTTTGCTTTATAAGAGCAACGGGCTGTACCTTTAATAATACTATTTAATTTGCTTTTATTCAATTGCCGGCGGATTCCGGAAATATTGTCGATGAAAACATGGCCTTCCAGATGCTCGCATTCATGCTGCACCACGCGGGCGGCAAAACCTTCCACCACTTCATCATGTTCTTTCAAGTCCTCGTCCAGATATTTCACGCGCACTTTCGCCGAACGGGAAACCTTTTCGTGTACGCCCGGCAAGCTCAGGCAACCTTCTTCCAACGAGATTTCTTCTTCGCTGCGTTCGATAAAAACGGGATTAATCATGGCGCGTTTAAAACCTTTACACTCCGGACAATCGTCTCCCATGACATCGGCATCGATCACCAAAAGACGTAATGACAAACCGACCTGAGGAGCTGCCAGCCCTACGCCATCGGCGTTATACATGGTTTCAAACATATTGGCTACCAATTGTTTCAGATCCGGATAGTCCATCGGAACATCTTCAGCCTTTTTTCTCAGCACAGGCTGTCCATATAAATATACTGGTAAAATCATAAACTATAACTGATATTTCTTATTTTCCAAATATGACTGCAGGATGATCACGGCACTGATTTCGTCTACCAATCCTTTATCCTGCCTTTTCTTTTTCTTTAATCCGCCGTCCAGCATTGCCTTATGTGCCAGAACAGACGTAAACCGTTCATCGTAATATTCTACCGGAATACCGGGAAGTACCCGTTTCAGATGTGTAACAAACGCCTCCACATATTTCATATTTTCGGACGGTTCATTATTCATCTGTTTCGGAAGTCCGACTACAAACCGTTCCACTGGCTCATGCGAAACATAATCGGTAAGAAACTTTGCAAGTTCGCCGCTCGGTACGGTGGTCAGTCCGTTTGCAATCATCTGCAACGTATCTGTAACAGCCAGCCCGGTACGTTTCCGGCCATAATCTATTGCTATAATCCTTCCCATCGGGCACAAAGATAGCATAATTTCGGCTTTTTATTACACATATATGCAAAAAGTGTGCAATTTAATGCTTAGTAGGCATTCTTTTCGCCCTTGAACATATTGAGTACCGTTACCACTATAATCTTAAGATCCAGGAAGAAAGACCAGTTTTCGATATACCACACATCGCGTTTCACACGGCCTTCCATCTGCTCCAATGTTTTCGTCTCGCCTCTGTAGCCTGTCACCTGTGCCCAGCCGGTTACTCCGGGCTTCACCAGATGGCGAACCATATATCTATCGATCAGAGCCGAATACAGTTCCGTATGTTTCAGCATGTGCGGACGTGGCCCCACCACCGACATTTCCCCTCTCAATACATTGATAAACTGGGGGAATTCGTCCAGGTTTGTCCGGCGAAGGAAATCGCCCACCTTCGTTTTACGCGGGTCATTCTTAACCGCCTGAAGAGAATCGGCCTGGGCATTCACCTTCATGGTCCTGAATTTATAACATTTAAAATCCTGGCCATACAACCCTGTTCTTTTCTGCTTGAACAAGACTGGCCCGGGAGAACTCATCTTTATTAAAATTCCTATCACGACATACAATACAGGATAAATCGTTACCAGAATAAGCAATGAAAACACGATGTCGAATGACCGCTTCAACGCCCGGTTATAAGCAGCCTGCAAAGGTTCGCGGCGAACTGTCAGCAAAGGAATCGATTCCAGTACCTCCATCACCAGGCTCTTTTTCAGATTACGGTAGAATTCCGGCACGATATAAAAACGGATCATGTGCTTCTCGGCAAAATTCAGCAGATGCACGATCTTGGCATCATTCGTACCCGGCAATGTACAATAGATCTCGTCCACATCATTAGCACAGACAAAACTTTCCACATCGCTCGTCATCCCTAAATAATTAGGCAATACCGATTTCAACGACAGATTATCATCAAAAAAGCCCAGAATATTAAAACCGTATGACAAGTCATCCTTCATCACCTTATATAGTTCCATCCCATTTTTCCCGGCTCCGACGATCACAACTTTCTTAAAATTATATCCTTTACGGCGATACATCTTCAAGGTGACACGTACGACCACACGCCACAAAGAAAATATAACGACAGTGACCACATAATAAACCAGCAGGAAAGTGGCCAATACATCCCCGATATTCAGAAAAATCAAACAGGTAGCAAACAAAAAGATAAGGATCGTAACCAACAGGAAAGCCCTTTGTACAATCTTGTCAATAAAAACAATCGACATATGTAACTGCAAAGGAACAAAATAAAGGGAAAAGAAATAACAGAAATTCAACAGGAGTACCACCTCGCGCAAACTTCCGGTGATAACTGATGTATATAAATTACCCAATCCATAGTAGACGAGAAAGAAGAGAACATTCAGAACGATCAAATCCCCAACGCCTATCAACCATTGAATAAGGTAACCATGTTTTTTATTTAACTCCATAACAACGCTCTAAAATCATACAAAAATAAGCATTATTTCCGAGCAAAAAAAAGGCCGCACACGATAATGTGCAGCCTTTTCGGATATAATTCAAAATTAATTATTCATTTGCAGACATAATAACCACACGGTTCCAATTATTTTCGCTGTACGGCTGAACATCAGAGCCTCTCCATTCGATTGTAATCTGGTTAGAAGAAACACCGTATTTTTCGATCAATTCCTTAGCAACGGCTCTTGCGCGTTTTTCTGAAAGCTGCATGTTATAAGAACCTGTACCTGTTTTCTTATCAGCATAACCGATAACCTTGATAGGCACATTCTTATCTTTCATGAACTGTGCAGTATTGAAGATGCTAACCTGCTGGTTCTTGTCAATCTTAGCGCTATTCAGACGGAAGTATACCACATTGTCTACATAGTTGTTAACAACGTTAGTTACAACTTCTTCACATTCAGGACAAGAAACCGGACGTTTGCTCAGTTCGTCATTTTCTGCACGCAATTTGTTGATCTGGCCGTTCAGGTCGTTCAACAGAGCGTAATCCATCGGTTCCATAACTTCGAAATCGGTTTTACCCAGTTTGAAAGTCAAACCTGCACTCAACTGTCCGATACCGTCAGTCAGGTGATACATGGAAACACGGTTAAATTCTTCGTTCAGCAAAGAACCCTGAACTTCGACGTTCAAATCAACACGTTTGCTCAAACGGAATGCAGTCAGGATACCGAAGTTAACCGTCGGTGATTCTGTTCTTGCGAATTCAGCAGATTCAGTAGTTTTGAAACGCTGTGCGTAACCTAAACCGACCCATGGGATCAAACGAAATACTTTCTTTTCATTGTAAGGAGCCCAGAAATTTGTCACATCCCACAACAAGTCTGCATGAGCAGCTGCATATTTATTATGCTGCATCAAAGTAGCGTTATCACCTACAAAGCCATGCAACACACCACCGTTCAACTGCAAACGCAGTGCCAAATAAGGATTAAACCATTTACCGACAGAGAACTGAGGCGCGAAATTCAAGCGATTCTTGAAATCGGCTTCACTATTCTGGTCACCAAATAATACGCTTGCGCCACCGGCAACAGAAATAAACCAGTTATCGCCAGCCTTATTCTTCTTGAAGTTTGTTTTATAACCAGCTTCATTACTAAATCCAACCTGCGGTTTGAATTCCTGTGCGGAAACAGAAAATACAAAACCACACAACAACGCCAATAGTAATACTTTCGTTTTCATATTTATCAACATTTTAATTAAACAATCAATTACCTGTAAATCTTGCTCAAATATAGTGCAAAACTAATTCTTTTTCTAAAATATAACAAATAAAACATATAAAAGTTCTACCTTATTCGAAATAATTCAAGATTTTATAACCTCCTTCTTTCAGATACGATTCTTTCTTCATTAGCTTGATATCGCTCTGCATCATATCTTTAACTAAGGCAGGCAAATCATACTTTGGCTCCCATCCCAAACGGGTTCGCGCCTTGGTTGCATCTCCGATCAATAAGTCGACTTCAGTCGGACGAAAATATTGAGGATCGACACCAACGACTTCGGCTCCAATCCGTTTCCTGAAATTATCAAGATAAGCTTCACCTACTTTCTCAATAAACACTTTTTCGTCAATATAGTTTAACAAAGCAACCTCATTAACATCATTTCCCTTGAAAATTATCTCGGCACCGATCTCGGCAAAGGCCATTTTGAGGAAATCGCGGATAGTAGTCGTTATGCCTGTTGCTATAACATAGTCAGAAGGTTCGTCCTGTTGCAGGATGGCATGCATGGCACGGACATAGTCTTTTGCATGTCCCCAGTCACGTTTGGATGAGAGATTTCCCATATACACCTTCTGCTGCATACCCAAAGCGATACGGGAAACGGCCCGACTCACCTTACGGGTCACAAAAGTTTCACCTCTCAAAGGCGATTCGTGATTAAACAGAATCCCGTTCGAAGCATGCATCTTATAGGCTTCACGATAGTTCACCGTTATCCAGTAGCCATATAATTTGGCAACAGCATACGGACTTCGCGGATAGAAAGGGGTCGTTTCCTTCTGCGGCACTTCTTGTACCAAACCATAAAGTTCTGAAGTGGAAGCCTGATAAATGCGCGTCTTGGGTATCAAATTCAGCAAACGAACGGCTTCAAGGATACGCAAAACTCCCAAACCATCTGCATTAGCCGTATATTCAGGTGTATCGAAACTCACCTTCACATGGCTCATCGCAGCCAGGTTATAGATTTCGTCAGGCTGTGTCTCTCCGATGATACGGGTCAAGTTCAAACTGTCGGTCAGATCCCCATAATGCAGGATCAGATTACGGTTCTCCACATGCGGATCCTGATAAAGATGATCGATACGATCCGTATTGAACATGGAAGAACGGCGTTTGATACCATGCACCGTATAGCCTTTCTTTACCAAATACTCAGCCAAATAGGCCCCATCCTGCCCCGTTATTCCTGTTATTAAAGCAACTTTGCCCATTTTAATTTTTAATTTTCAGTTTTTAATTTTCAATTTCCAACATACCAGTTATACAGGCGCTCAACACCTTCATCTATTTCTATCGTATGATGCCATCCCAAAGCATGCAACTTCGTAACATCCGTCAGTTTACGCATCGTCCCGTCGGGCTTGGCCGCATTAAACACGATATCACCGGAAAAGCCGACCTTTTCACGTATCAGGAAAGCGACTTCGCGAATGGAAAGTTCCTTTCCCGTACCTATATTAATATGCGTATTCCGGATATCGCCGGAAACGGGGCGGACATCTGCAAAGTCGACTTTCTCCATCACATACACAGAGGCGTCGGCCATTTCTTCACTCCAGAGAAATTCACGAAGCGGCTTACCTGTCCCCCACAGCTCCACCTTTCCGGGGTAAATACCATATTTGGCAAGAACGTCCAGTATTTCCTGTTCGGTCGCGCATCCCGATACATTTTCCACCGGACGCGCATCCAAATCCTTTCGGATGGCAGTCCAATTACCTTCGGACAGGCATTTCCCCAGATGTATCTTCCGGATCATGGCAGGAAGTACATGCGAAGTTTCCAGATTGAAGTTATCGTTCGGCCCATACAAATTAGTGGGCATCACAGCAATATAGTTCGTTCCGTATTGCAGATTATAACTTTCGCACATCTTGATTCCGGCAATCTTGGCAATTGCATACGGCTCATTCGTATACTCGAGCGGCGAAGTCAGCAAACAATCTTCCGGCATAGGCTGCGGGGCATTCCCCGGATAAATGCAAGTACTGCCTAAAAAGAGCAGTTTCTTCACGTTATTCATATAGGAAGCATGGATAACATTATTCTGAATCATCAGATTCTGATAAATAAAATCCGCGCGGTAGCGGCTGTTTGCCATGATCCCTCCTACATGAGCTGCCGACAGGAATACATATTCCAGCTTTTCGATAGCAAAAAAACCGGTTACCGCCTGCTGATCCGTCAAATCAAGTTCAGCATGCGTACGAAGAACAAAGTTCGTATATCCCTTTGACTTCAGATTTTTTAAAATGGCAGAACCGACCAGTCCCCGGTGGCCCGCCACAAAGATTTTACTGTCTTTATTCATTCTCACCTTTTATCAGATTCAGCAAATATTGTCCATACTGATTCTTCAGCATCGGAGCTGCAACCGACTTCAGCCGTTCTGCATCGATCCAGCCATTCCGGAAAGCAACCTCTTCCAGACAAGCCACTTTCAGCCCCTGTCGTTTTTCGATCACTTCTACAAAAGTAGAGGCTTCGGAAAGGGAATCGTGTGTACCGGTATCAAGCCAGGCAAAGCCACGTCCCAGCAGCTGAACTTTCAGCTCTCCGTCTTTCAGAAATTCCTGGTTGACGGTTGTAATTTCCAGTTCTCCGCGGGCAGATGGCTTAATCCGCTTGGCGACTTCCACGACCTTGTTCGGATAAAAATAAAGTCCGACCACCGCGTAATTCGATTTCGGGCAGGCCGGCTTTTCTTCAATACTCAACACGTTACCCGCTTCATCGAATTCGGCCACCCCATAGCGTTCCGGATCGTTGACGTAGTAACCGAAGACAGTCGCTTTTTGTTCGTCTTCCGCATTGCGGGCGGCCTCTTTTAACATAGCAGTAAAGCTCTGTCCGTAAAAAATATTGTCGCCCAATACCAGACAAACGGAGTCATTGCCAATAAACTCCTCTCCGATCAAAAAGGCCTGTGCCAATCCGTCCGGCGAAGGTTGTTCGGCATACTCAAAACGGACACCATAATCGGAGCCGTCTCCTAACAAACGGCGGAAACCGGGAAGATCCTGCGGAGTAGAAATCACCAATATGTCACGGATACCGGCCAACATCAGCACGGATACCGGATAATAAACCATAGGCTTATCATATATAGGCAATAACTGCTTCGAGATCCCTTTCGTGATAGGATAAAGACGTGTACCAGAACCTCCGGCTAAAACAATACCTTTCATATCAATATCTTAATTATATAGATGTACAAATTATATAACGGGTGGCAAATGTATTAAAAATAATTCACATTACCGGCCCGGTGAAACTTTTCTTTCCAAAGGCTTGTTACAAATGTATATTTCAAAATAATATAAAACGAATTTGTTATGAAGACATTTATTGACACAATTAATTTCGAAGTAAAAAACTGGTGGGTCTCACTCTTGTTGGGCCTGCTCTATATCCTGATCGCAATCTGCCTGATGTTCACACCATTGGCCAGTTATATTGCACTGAGTGTCCTGTTCAGCGTATCCATGTTTGTAAGCGGTACACTGGAAATCCTTTTTGCCATCACCAACAAAAAGAATATCTCGAGTTGGGGATGGTATCTGGCAAGCGGTATCATCGATCTGATCTTAGGTATCTATCTGATGGCAAACGTCGGTCTGAGTATGGCTGTGCTTCCTTTCATCATCGCTTTCTGGCTGATGTTCCGGGGATTTGCATCGACCGGTTATGCAATGGACCTGAAACGTTACGGCACACATAACTGGGGCTGGTATATGGCTTTTGGCATTCTGGCAATCCTGTGCAGTATCGGCATTATCTGGCAGCCGGGGCTGGGCGCCTTCTCGCTCGTTTACATGGTCGCTTATACCTTGCTGATCATCGGCATTTTCCGCGTCATGCTATCTTTCGAACTAAAGAGCCTGCATAAACGTATGAAAGAATAGCAAATTTCTTATTTTTGCATGAGATTCGACATTCGAATCGGAACCTAAATATATTCAGGAACATGCATATCATCTTATCCCCGGCCAAAACAATGGCCGGGACATCCAAAATAAAAGCTCCGGACGGCACAATGCCCCGGTTTAATCAGGAAGCAATCGAGGTTGCACTCCATATGGCACAATATCCTGCCGATGAATTAGGAAAACTGTTAAAACTCAGCCCAAAGCTGGCACTGGAAAGCTATAGTCGTTTTCAAAACTTCCATTCCGCAGAAGAGAAGCCCCTACAGGCGATCTTGGCATATACGGGTGTTGTCTTCAAGCATATCAACCCCAAGGACTTTTCCGAGGCGGATTTCCGCTTTGCCCAGGATCACCTGCGGTTCGTCTCTATCTGTTACGGTCTGCTTCGTCCGCTGGACCTGATCAAACCGTACCGGATGGAATATGACGTGAAGTTACCGGAACTTGGAGAAGGAAATATGTATGCTTATTGGCGTACCCGCCAGACAGAACCGCTGATAGAAGAAGTCAAAGCCGATGACAATTTGCTGGTCAACCTCGCCAGCATGGACATCCAGCCGGCCTTCGACTGGAAAAAGGTGGAACAATCCGTCCGCATCGTCACGCCGGATTTCAAAGTCTGGAAAAACGGCAAAGCCGAAACAATCGTGATTTATGCAAAAATGGCACGGGGACAGATGACACGCTATATCATCAAGAACCGGATCACAAATCCGGAAGAACTGAAAACGTTCACTTGGGAAGGTTTCAGGTACAAAGAAGATATTTCTTCCGAAAAAAATTGGGTTTTCCTACAAGACTGACGATACCATTTGACAATAAACAGAGATACGATCCGTTTAAATAGATGTTCTTTAATTCAGAAAAGATATGAGAAAAACCTTTAATCTTTTATTCATCGCTTTAATGGCTCTATATGGCTGGATAGGATTTCAAATGTTCCATAACCAGGATTTACCTCAATGCCATCTGGAAGGAGCCTTATCCGATGTTGCCGAGGAAGTAATCGCGATTCCTCTGGAAACCAACACGCATTGTCTTTTGAAACAGATCAGACTGATAAAACGTGACCGGGAAAACATATTCCTTGTCAGCAACCGGCAACTTTACCATTTCAACAGTTCCGGCAAATTTCTCGGGCAGATAACGACATGCCGGCCCGGGGCAGAACAATATATCGAACTGGCTGATTACGCAGTCGATCCTGTTCATGACCGCCTGATCGTCATTGGGACAGGACAAGAGGTACATTATTATGATTACGACGGACAACTCCTTTCGCAAAGTATCCTTCCCCGTGATGCTTCCTGGAAAACTTTCGGGCACATAGCTTACTACGACAACTATCTTTGGGCAACAGTCGACCTTGTCAACTGTAAGAACGAACAAACTCCGACAGTAGAACAATGGCTTTACAAATTCGACTCCGGTTTTCGGGAAGTTGAAAAACGCAAACTCAATGCAGCTGATTTAGGCCGGATAAATATCAATCATAAGCCCAACCCGGAAATAGCAGTCAGCAACGGACATGTTTACGTACAAGCCCCGTCTCTACAGCCAGCCCATATCTTAAACGACACGCTCTATCTCATCAGTTGCGATCAGTTGACAATTACGGAGAACTACTCAACGATCCTCCCTTTGCAAATCGGGACACGTTTCCTTGTTTCCACCTATTACAATCCCGTTGCAGCAGATCAAAGCTATACATTCTGTTACGACTTGAGAAAGACAAAAGCCTACAGCATACAGGGCGGACTGGAAGATAATTTTTACAATACAGGGAAAGTACCCGAACTGCAATCCATTGACATTTACAGCAATACCTACTGCTATTATAAATGCAATAAAGAACTCGTCGAGTCTTTCCCCGGCAGAACAGCGGAAGAGAATCCCGTCCTATTCATCGTCAGGATGAAGGCATGACTAATTAAAGAATCCGTCCGCAGAAGCGTAACTTCATAACAGGATAAACCTTGATCTTATTCACGATATCGGTAAACGTGTCGTCGGCTTCTTCCAAAGCGTCACCTAAATCGCCATAGTTCGTATAGACTTTAGGAGTTCCATGAAACTGGACCCCCATCTCAAACATCACGCTTACTCTTTTCTTCGGGACGACACGGCCAAAACCGAGACCGACATAAGGACGAAAGCCCGAAACCTTCAGACCACCGGAAACATTTCCATCCTTATCTACCGGAATTGTATAATCTCCAATGACGATACCGGCTCTATCAGCTTCTGCCATCAGTTCTTTAAGTTCTTCACTATGCCCATCTATTTTCACTAAAGAAGCACCTCCGAAATAGGCACCGGCAGTCAAAAAGAAAGCGCCTTTGTTAAATGGATAATAGTTTAGGAGCAGTTCTCCGGAAACGCGTTTAAGACTTCCTTTCAGCTCAATTTCCGAAACATAACCACTACCATGGGCATTCACGTCGACATCTACATCCGTACTCAGGTTGAAATTCGGCATAAAAGAGAGACCGCCACGCAAAGCAAAGCGAGGAGTTATAGAAGTCGCTGCATTGACATCGATCCCGGTTAAGCCCACACCGGCACTTACAGACAAAGAATTAAACACTCCTAATTCCTTTTGGGCTGCAACATCATTGATTGCCACACTAAAAAAAGCCAATAAAATAATGAAAAGCAGAGTTCTTAATGTTTTCATAATTACTTGAAATTTATGTCCTACATAAAATTAAAGAGCAACAAAGGAAGGAATAAATTTCGAAATAAAAACTAATATAGAATAAAAAAAGAGTGTGCAGGGAATATTTCCTTACACACTCTTTCTTTTTGATCACAGAGACCGTTTTTTTACTCTTCGTCTTCGCTCTCGTCTTCCTTCATATTGTGGAACACATTCTGGACGTCGTCATCTTCTTCCAGCTTTTCAATCAGCTTCTCGATTGCTTCCCGCTGTTCGGCTGTGACTTCCTTCAGGTCGTTCGGGATACGGACAAACTCGCTGCTGGTGATTTCAAAACCGTTTTCTTCCAGATATTTCTGGATAGCGGAGTTCTGGGCAAATTCACCGTAGATGATTACTTCACCTTCGTCTTCATCCAACTCGTCCACACCGTAGTCGATCAGTTCCAGTTCCAGGTCTTCGAGCGACATATCTTCTTTCTTAACGATATGAAACACGCACTTGTGATCGAACAGGAATTCGAGGCTACCGCTCGTACCTAATGAGCCGCCGTGTTTGTTGAAATAGCTACGGACATTTGCAACCGTACGGGTCGTATTGTCTGTTGCTGTTTCTACAAAGATTGCGATGCCGTGGGGGCCGTATCCTTCATAGTTCATTTCCTTATAACCGGAGAAATCCTTTTCTACAGCACGCTTGATGGCACGTTCAACATTATCCTTCGGCATATTCTCCTTCTTTGCGTTCTGCATTAACGCACGCAAATGAGGGTTATTCTCAGGATCCGGACCGCCTGCTTTAGCTGCTATCGTGATTTCTTTACCCAGTTTGGTAAATACACGGGCCATATTGCCCCAACGCTTAAACTTTCTCGCCTTACGGAACTCAAACGCTCTTCCCATATTTTATTGAATTACAAATTTTGATTTATGAATTATTATCTCAATTGTGCTCCCAACTTCTGTTCCAGGTTTGTCTGGATCTTCTTCATGATCGCATCGATCTGTTTATCATTTAAAGTCTTTCCTTCATCCTGCAGATAGAAGCTGACGGCATACGATTTCTTGCCTGCCGGCAGGTTCTTTCCTTCGTAGACATCGAACAGCTCAACTCCTTTCAGCAGTTTACGGTCACTGTCGGTTGCGATCTTCTCGACTTCTGCAAACTGAACTTTCTTATCCAGCAACAGGGCGAGGTCACGTTTTACGGCCGGGAACTTGGAAATTTCCGAGAAAGTGACTTTGCTCTTTTTCGTCTCCTTCATCAGCAATGTCCACGACAGTTCAGCGTAATAGACTTCCGTGTCGATATCCAGTTCCTTGCAAATCTTCGGACTCACGATACCCATTGTACCCAACTGACGGCCGGAAGCAGTCGTGATGCTCAGGCCGGCTGCATATATGTCGTTAGACAGATTTCCGAAGATAACCTTCTGCAGGTTGACACCCAGGCGAACCAGGATATTTTCCACATAGGCTTTTAGTTCGTACACAGACGATTTTTCGTTCGGATGCGCCCAACTGTTATCTACGCGACTACCGCTCACCCACAGGCCCAGACGGTAATCTTCCGTAAATTCGGCCAGAGTTTCGCCTTCCTTCTTATTGTCGATATTGTAATCGTAGCAATTACCGAATTCGAAGAAGCGGATATTGCCGTTTTTGCGTTTCGCATTGTGCTCGATGCTTTCCAGGCCACCAAACAGCAATGTCTGGCGCATACCGTTCAGGTCAGCACTCAACGGGTTCATCAGCATCACGCAATGAGACACCGGATAAGTAGACAAGTTATCATAATAAGCAGAACGAGTCAGCGAGTTATTCAGGATCTCATTGAACCCGCAACCGCAAAGCTGTTCGGAGATCAGATTCTGCAATTTGTAACTACGGTCGGTCGGAGTCTGATAACTCAGGTTAGACTTTACGTTTTCACTGAATTCCACGTTATTATATCCGTAGATACGGAGGATATCTTCGATCACATCCACATCACGCTGTACGTCGATACGATAAACCGGGACATCGATCACCAATCCTTCCGCTGTTTCGGTAACGATCTCCATTTCCAGACTTGTCAGAATGCTCTTAACCGTCTCTGCGGGAATAACCTTACCGATAAGCGTGTTGACCTTGTCGTAAGACAGTTCCACACGATACGGAGCTACCGGAGCCGGATAAATATCCTGGATCGGGCCCGTGATCGTTCCGCCAGCCACTTCCTGAATCAACAGGGCAGCGCGTTTCATGATGTCGACAGTCTGGTTAGCGTCCAGACCGCGTTCATAGCGGAAAGAGGCATCCGTATTCAGGCCGAAACGACGGGCTGTCTTACGAATCCAGGTCGGATGGAAAGTCGCGGATTCCAGGAAGACATTCTTGGTCTGTTCCGTCACACCCGAATCGAGTCCGCCGAATACGCCGGCGATACACATCGGTTCCTCGACATTGCAGATCATCAGGTCGCGGTCAGTCAGCGTACGTTCTACGCCGTCGAGTGTCACGAATTTGGAACCTTCCGTTGCGGATCTTACCACAACTTTGTTTCCCTTGACCTTATCTGCATCGAAAGAGTGCAGCGGTTGTCCTACGCCATGCAGGATATAGTTTGTAATGTCTACTACATTATTAATGGGTCGCAGACCGATTACCTTCAAACGGTTCTGCAACCATTCGGGGCTTTCCTTCACGGTCACACCCTTAATCGTTATGCCCGAATAGCGCAGGCAAGCTTCCGTATTCTCGACAACGACTTCAATGGCCGGAGTCGGATCATCGATCTTGAAAGCATCCAGATTCGGACGTTTCAGGGAGGCTGGCTTGCCGTTCTGCTTCAGATAGGCAGCCAGGTCGCGGGCAACACCGAAATGAGAAGTGGCATCCACACGGTTCGGCGTGATGTCTACTTCCAACACATAGTCGCTCTTTACATTATAATATTCCTTAGCCGGAGTTCCTACTACCGCATCGGCCGGCAACACGATGATACCGGCGTGATCCGTTCCGATACCGATTTCATCCTCGGCACAGATCATCCCGTTCGATTCGACACCGCGAATCTTGGAACGCTTTATCGTAAAACACTCGTCGCCATCATACAATTTAGTACCGTTCACAGCCACAACCACTTTCTGTCCGGCTGCCACATTCGGAGCGCCGCAAACAATCTGCAAGGGTTCTGCGCCGCCTACATTCACGGTTGTGATGTGCAGGTGGTCGGAATTAGGGTGTTCTTCACAGGTAAGAACTTCGCCGATCACAAGTCCTTCCAGTCCGCCTTTAATGGTTTGAACTTCTTCTACTCCACCGGTTTCCAGACCGATCGAGGTAAGTGCTGCTGCTACTTCATCAGGCTGTAAATCAAAATCAAGATAATCTTTCAGCCAGTTGTAAGATATATTCATCGCTTTAAAATTTATTCAGTAAAGAGACGGCCCGCATAGTGCCGCCAAATTGACGGGCAAAAATACAAATAATTATTTAAAAGTCCCATGCTCAAACTCTATTAATTCGATCGAGGCTCCATTAAGGGGAGAAAACCACACAAGAATCCTTCCCCTGATAGATATTGATCGAACATAAGAATATTTGAACCTCTTTTATGAGGCATCACCTCATGCCGCAGGCTCTCTTTTGCCGTTGATTTCAATCAACGGATTGATAAGTT
>URZO01000035.1 GCA_900552465.1 uncultured Parabacteroides sp.
TACCGAACATGACACCGATCTTATCACGCAACTGGTTGATAAAGATACAAGTCGTATTTGTCTTGTTGATGGCCGCCGTCAGTTTACGCAATGCCTGAGACATCAAACGTGCTTGCAATCCCATCTTGCTGTCACCCATATCGCCTTCGATTTCGGCCTTCGGCGTCAGGGCGGCAACAGAGTCGATAACCACGATGTCTACGGCAGATGAACGGATCAACTGTTCCGCGATTTCCAATGCCTGTTCACCGTTGTCCGGCTGCGAGATCCAGAGGTTTTCCACGTCTACTCCCAACTTTTCGGCATAGAAACGGTCAAAGGCATGCTCCGCATCGATAAATGCAGCGATACCGCCTGCCTTCTGTGCTTCGGCTATCGCATGGATGGCCAGGGTTGTCTTACCGGATGATTCCGGACCGTAGATTTCGATCACACGGCCTCTCGGATAACCGCCTACGCCTAAAGCTGCGTTCAAGGCGATAGAACCGGTCGGGATCACTTCGATATTTTCAATACTTTCGTCGCCCAGCTTCATGATAGAACCTTTTCCGTAGTTCTTCTCGATCTTGTCCATTGCTGCGCGAAGCGCTTTCAACTTGTCTGTGTTCACAGCCGCTTTTTCGGCTGCAGGCTGCTTGCCTTCTTCGAATAAATCTTCTTTTGCCATTTCCTTTTTATAGATTAAGGATTTGATTTGCATGGTCTTTAGTCTTCACCTCTTTCGGGCCGATGATGTTGGTAACGATACCTTCTTCATTGATTATAAAGGTGGTACGGAGGGTCCCCATGTATGAACGTCCGTACAGTTTCTTTTCTGCCCAGACCCCGAACTGCTGTTGCAGGGTCGTATCCGTATCAGCGATGAGGCTGAAAGGAAGTTCCTGTTTTGCGATAAATCCCTGGTGAGACTTGGCGCTGTCTTTGCTGACACCGATCACTTCGTAGCCTGCCGCCCGCAATTCTTCGTAACCGTCACGAAGGCTGCAAGCCTCGGCCGTACAACCGCTGGTGTTGTCTTTCGGATAGAAATAGAGGGCTAACTTCTTTCCTTTGAAATCGCTTAGCTTTATCTCTTTTCCGTTCTGGTCAAGTCCCAATACTTCGGGCGCTTTATCTCCTATTTGTATTGCCATATACTTGTTTTACTTAATGTTATAATTCATTTTACGTGTCACATCCGCCTTCTTCCGGGCTTTCCGTCCGAAGACTTTACCTAAAAGCTGCCGCCCTATATGATGGCTGGCGGCATACGATTCGAATGTCTCCGTCCGGTAGTCGAAATCGTCCTGCCAGCACTCCTGGGGAGAAACATAGCAGTAGGTAACCTTTTCGATACTGTTATCATCCGCCTCGTTTTCTTCCAGCACAATGATGTTCTGCTTCTCAGGCACCAGGCAGGTGATATGTCTGCGGCGGCACTCTTCGACGAGCGGAACCAGCACGGCGTCATACCGGGCGTATATCTTTGCCAGATCGAAATCCTTGTATTCGCTTTCCCCGATTTTCTGGATCGGGCGGAGTTGCAGGATATCCAGTTCATCGCCGACCACTTCCCAGATACGGCTCAGTTCTTCCAGGTTGTCGTTATTGATCGTATAATTGATGCGCAACTTGAACTCCGGATGCAGTCTCTTCACCTCTGCGACGTTGGCGAGCAACTGGCGGAACAGGTCGAAACGGCCGTTCGTCATCAGATACTCGTATGTCTTGCGTGTAAAGCCATGTGCCGAAAGCGTCAGTTCGTCCAAGCCGTTCTCTACGGCAGCGGTCAGTTGCTCTTTTGTCAACAGATTCCCGTTGGTCGTAAGCGAAACGTATGGGACCTGATATTTCTTTCCCAGCGCAATGACCTTTACCAGGTCCTTGTGCAACGTCGGCTCTGCCCCGCATCCGACCTGAAGTTTCAGGGCACGGTGGAAGAGGCTGCCGGCAATGGCTTCCATATCTTCGTATTTCAAGGAACCCCGCAGGCTTTTCCGTTTCTCCTCGTCGCTGAAGTAACACATCTTGCAACGGAAGTTACAGGCCAGCACCGGATCGAGAAAAACTCCGATATACCGTTTTCCCAATACATGAAACAGCCAAAGTCCCAATAGCTTGAGCCTTCTGCTCTTGATCCGCGTACCGAGGCGCAGTATGTTATAGATATTCATTTACAGTTCCAGGTCCACATTGAACAGTTCGTGCCAAGGCAATCCCTGTTCGTTCAGTTCCTTCATGAATGGATCGGGATCAAACTCTTCTACGTTCCACACGCCCGGTTTCTTCCACACGCCCTGCATGAACAGTTTAGCGCCGATCATGGCCGGAACGCCTGTCGTATAGCTTACGCCCTGTGCGCCGGTTTCCAGGTAAGCGGCATGGTGGCTACAATTATTATATACGTAGTAAGTCAGCTCCTTGCCATCCTTGATACCGCGGATACGGCAACCGATGGAAGTTTCGCCCGTATAGTTTTCTCCCAGATCACCCGGATTCGGCAATACGGCTTTCAGGAACTGGATCGGAACGATTTCCTGTCCGTTATACATAATCGGGTCGATGCGGGCCATGCCGATGTTCTGGATCACACGCAGGTGAGTCAGGTATTCCTGTCCGAAAGTCATCCAGAAGCGGGCACGCTTGATTGTCGGGAAGTTCTTCGTCAGGCTTTCCAACTCTTCGTGATACATCAGGTAGGATTCTTTCGGGCCTACGTTCGGATAGTTCAACGGCTTGTGTACGGACAGCGGATCTGTTTCCTTCCATTCCCCGTCTTCATAATACTTGCCGCGCTGGGTAATCTCGCGGATATTGATTTCCGGATTGAAGTTGGTTGCGAATGCCTTATGGTGGTCACCTGCATTGCAGTCCACGATGTCCAGATATTGTATCTCGTCGAAATGATGCTTGGCAGCATAAGCCGTATATACACCTGTCACGCCCGGATCGAATCCGCAGCCCAGGATAGCGGTCAGGCCGGCATCCTCGAAACGCTTCTTGTATGCCCACTGCCAGCTGTATTGGTATTTAGCTTCGTCCAGCGGTTCGTAATTGGCCGTGTCGAGATAGCTGACACCGTATGCCAGGCAGGCATCCATGATATGAAGGTCCTGATAGGGCAAAGCCAGGTTTACTACTAAGTCCGGTTTAAAGGCGTTGAACAGGGCAACCAGTTCTTCCACGTTGTCCGCGTCTACCTGTGCTGTCTGCACCTTTACATTTTTGATATTGGCAGCAATCTTGTCGCACTTGCTTTTTGTACGGCTGGCAACCATGATATCGGTAAAGACATCCGCGTTCATCGCGATCTTCTTAACAGCAACGGTACTAACGCCCCCTGCACCAATCACTAATACTCTTCCCATTTACTAATAGAATTAATCTTGTTAATATACAGTTTACAAGGTTTTAAACCTAACCACAAATATACGATGATTCTTTGAATAATCGGATAAGGTCGGAAATAAAAAGATTTCCCTATGGATGGTGTAAAAGTTTCTCCCTAATGAAACTAAAGTTTCTCCCAGGTGGAACAAAAGTTTCTCCTAAGTGAAACAAAAGTTTCACTATGTGGGAAAAGGTGAAACTTTTGTTTTAGTAAAATGAAGAAAGTGGAACAAAAAAGGCCGGCATACCGGACGTAGCGGTTGTCAGTACTTGATACTGCCGATAACAGTCTGTTCGATTTCAGTGAAGAGTTCCGGGAAAGGTTTTGCTTTCGCCGGAATTGGGTCGTGGATGATCAGTTCGATGCAGTTGCCGAGTCCTAAAGGAAAGTACCCCCATTTTGTTATTTTCCATGCGTTGTTGATGGTGATTGGTACGACGTAGGCCGACGGAGCATACTTGGTGAGGATTTTCAGTCCGTTTTCGGCAAAAGGACGGGGTTTGCCTGTTTTGCTTCGTGTCCCTTCCGGGAATATGACTGCCGAACGTTTGTTTGTTTCAATATATTCAGCCATTACACGGATGGCTGTCAGTGCCTGTTTGGGGTCTTTCCGGTTGATAAGCACAGAACCGCCGTGGTTGAGGTTGTATGAAATGCTGGGGATACCTTTGCCCAGTTCTATTTTACTGATAAACTTAGGATGTACCTTGCGCATGAACCAACAAATGGTGGTAATGTCGTACATGCTTTGGTGGTTCGAGGCAATAATAAGAGGCAAGCCGGTCGGGAGCTTCTCCAACCCGCTCACTTTGTACCTTGTACCCAATATGCGCGTATTAGCAACTAAGAAGAAATTCATGACATCCACACTCTTTTTATGAGCTTTGTAACCAAAGAGGTTGAAGCATACCCACTGTACCGCATGGAAGCATCCCAGTGTAATTCCGAATAACAAATAGTAGATAGCTGAAAGCGGATACGAAATGATTTTTTCCATTTTATCCTTTAAATTGTATTTTATAAATTTGACTTTATCCTCATTAATGAAGTAACAAAAGTATAAAAAAAATTCTACTGTTGGACCTCCGGTTTCTTCCAGAGGCATTCTTTTTTTATCTTACATTATAAATAAGGTTCATATATTTCCTATCTTTGCGGCGGTTTACATATCAATTTATTTGTTTGAGACCAAATTGATTTTATAATAGCTTAAAATATAAATATAATGTATAGAACAAGAACTTGTGGCGACCTGCGCCTTGCTGACGAAGGCCTGGTGATTACGCTGGCCGGCTGGGTACAGAAAACCCGTAAAATGGGTGGTATGACGTTCGTGGATATCCGCGACCGCTATGGTATTACGCAATTGGTGTTTAACCAGGAAGTGGATGCTGCTCTTTGTGAGAAAGCGAATAAACTGGGACGCGAATATGTTATCCAGGTAACAGGAACCGTTCGCGAACGTTCCAGCAAGAATCCGAACATTCCTACCGGTGAGATCGAAATTATCGTTTCAGACTTGAATATCCTGAATGCAGCCGTAACTCCTCCCTTCACGATTGAAGACGAGACGGACGGAGGTGACGACCTGCGTATGAAATACCGTTATCTGGACTTGCGTCGTAACGCTGTCCGCAAGAACCTGGAACTGCGTCATAAGATGGCTTTCGAGGTGCGTAACTATCTGGACAAGCAGGGTTTCCTGGAAGTGGAAACTCCGGTGCTGGTAAACTCCACTCCGGAAGGGGCACGCGACTTTGTGGTGCCTTCCCGCATGAATCCCGGACAGTTCTATGCATTGCCGCAGTCTCCGCAGACGTTGAAGCAGTTGTTGATGGTTTCCGGTTTCGACCGCTATTTCCAGATCGTGAAATGTTTCCGTGATGAAGACCTGCGTGCAGACCGCCAGCCGGAATTTACACAGATCGACTGCGAGATGAGCTTCGTGGAACAGGAAGATGTGTTGAATATTTTCGAAGGAATGGCCAAACACCTGTTCAAGACCATTCGTGGTGTCGAGATAAAGGAAGCCTTCCCGCGTATGACCTGGCACGATGCCATGAAATATTACGGAAGCGATAAGCCGGACTTGCGTTTCGGCATGAAGTTCGTCGAGTTGATGGACATCATGAAGGGACACGGTTTCTCCGTATTCGACGGTGCTGCCTATATCGGCGGTATCTGTGCGGAAGGTGCAGCGACTTACACCCGCAAACAGCTGGATGCGCTGACTGAATTTGTAAAACGTCCGCAGATCGGCGCGAAAGGCATGGTTTATGCCCGCGTGGAAGCAGACGGCAACGTGAAATCGAGCGTAGACAAGTTCTATACACAGGAAGTCTTGCAGCAGATGAAGGAAGCCTTCGGTGCTAAGCCGGGCGACCTGATCCTGATCCTTTCCGGTGACGATGCGATGAAGACCCGCAAACAGCTTTGCGAATTGCGTCTGGAAGTGGCCGGCCAGTTAGGATTGCGCGACAAGAACAAGTTTGCTTGCCTGTGGGTGATCGACTTCCCGCTGTTCGAGTGGAGCGAAGAAGACCAGCGTTTCTATGCTATGCACCATCCGTTCACATCTCCCAAACCCGAAGATATCCCGTTGCTGGATAGCGATACGGGAGCCGTTCGTGCGAATGCGTACGATATGGTTATCAATGGCGTTGAAGTGGGTGGCGGTTCTATCCGTATCCATGACAGCAAATTGCAGGATAAGATGTTCCAGTTGCTGGGCTTCACCGAAGAAAAGGCGCAGGAGCGTTTTGGCTTCCTGATGAATGCCTTCAAATATGGTGCGCCTCCTCACGGCGGTCTGGCTTATGGCCTGGATCGTTGGGTGTCTCTGTTTGCCGGCCTGGATTCTATCCGCGACTGTATCGCATTCCCGAAAAACAATTCCGGTCGCGATGTCATGCTGGATGCTCCCGGTCAACTGGACGATTCGCAGTTGGAAGAACTGTGCCTGAAAGTAGATATAAAGGAATAATGTGATAATTGGGTAATGTGCCAATATGCCAATGAAAGAGATTGGCACATTGGCATATTGACGAATTGATAAATTATTGATTATGATAAAGGTTAAGGATATTCTGAAAGAAATCGAGCAATACGCTCCGTTGCCATTGCAGGAAAGCTTTGACAACGCAGGTGTGCAGGTCGGCGATGTGAACCAGCCTGCCACAGGTGCGCTTCTTTGCCTGGACGTGACCGAAGAAGTGGTCGATGAGGCGATAGAGGCGGGTTGCAACCTGATTATTTCTCATCATCCTTTGGCCTTTAAAGCATTTAAGTCTCTGACGGGTTCTACCTATATCGAGCGGTGTATGATGAAGGCGTGCAAGTATGACCTGGTAGTCTATGCCGCCCATACCAATCTCGATAATGCGGCGGGAGGCGTGAACTTCCGCTTGGCGGAACTGATCGGGCTGGAAAACGTGCGTGTATTGAGCCCGCAGAAAGGAGCCTTGCTGAAACTGGTCACTTTTGTGCCTGAAGCCTATGCCGAACTGGTCAGGACGACCTTGTTCAATGCCGGGGCCGGAACTATCGGGGACTATGATTCCTGTAGCTTCAACCTGCCGGGCAGCGGGACGTTCCGTGCCGGCGAAGGCACGAACCCGTTCTGCGGTGAAATAGGCGAGTTGCATGTAGAGCCGGAAGTGCGTATCGAAATGGTATTGCCGGCTTTCCGTAAATCGACGGTCACCCGTGCGTTGCTTTCCGTTCACCCGTATGAAGAGCCTGTATTTGACTTTTACTCCCTGGATAACGCCTGGGATCAGGTCGGTTCTGGTGTAGTGGGAGAGTTGCCCGAAGAAGAGGACGAGCTGGGTTTCCTGCAACGGATAAAAGATCTGTTTCAGGTGGGCTGTGTGAAACATTCCGCCCTGACCGGCAAACCGATACGGGAAGTCGCTTTATGCGGAGGCAGCGGCGCTTTCCTGATTAAGGATGCGATCAGCTACGGCGCGGACGTATTCATTACGGGAGAGGCTAAATACAATGACTTTTACGATGTCGAAGACCGTATTCTGCTGGCTGTTATAGGCCATTATGAAAGCGAAGTCTGTACAAAAGACATCTTTTATAAGATAATATCGAAAAAATTCCCTACCTTTGCCGTACATTTTTCGAATGTTAATTCAAACCCGGTAAAATATTTATAGAATGGCTACAGATAAACAATCAGCTGAAAAAGAGATTACAGTTGAAGAAAAGCTTTCTACGCTGTATCAGCTTCAGACGATGATGACTGAAATTGATAAGATCAAAACGCTTCGCGGCGAGCTTCCTTTGGAAGTGCAAGACCTGGAAGATGAGATCGCAGGTCTGGAAACACGTCTTCAGAACTATCAGACAGAAATCAAGGACTTTGAGAATGCTGTTGTAGAACAGAAACATAAGATCACGGAGTCTACCGGTCTGATTGAAAAATATAAAACGCAGTTGGATAACGTGCGTAACAACCGTGAATTCGACAACTTGTCTAAAGAAATAGAATTTCAGGGACTTGAGATCGAGTTCTCAGAAAAGAAGATCCGTGAATTCGGAGAAGCGATCGTTCAGAAGAAAGCCGAGATTGCTGAACTGACCGAAAGACTGGACGGCCGTAAAGCCGACCTGGTCCAGAAGCAGAACGAATTGGAACAGATCATTTCCGAGACAAAGCAGGATGAAGAGAAACTGCGTGAGAAAGCAAAGAAGTTGGAAGCGAATATCGAGCCGCGTCTGTTGACTGCTTTCAAACGTATCCGTAAAGGAGCGCGTAACGGTCTGGCTGTCGTATATATCCAGCGTGATGCCTGCGGTGGTTGCTTTAACAAGATCCCGCCCCAGAAACAGATGGATATCAAATTGCGTAAGAAGATTATCGTTTGCGAATATTGCGGTCGTATCATGATCGACCCTGAATTGGCAGGCATAGAAGAATAAGTAGATGCGCGACGTTGTCCGTGCATATATAGAGAAATATCAGTTGCTTACAGAAAGCCTTCCGGTTTTGGTCGGTGTAAGCGGCGGAGCAGATTCAATAGCCCTACTCACCCTTTTGGTGGAGTCGGGCTATTCCTGTATTGCGGCACATTGTAATTTCCATTTGCGTGGCGACGAATCCATGCGCGACGAACAGTTCACGAGGGAATATGCAAGACAGTTGAATGTGCCTTTCCTGAAAGTGGATTTCGATACCCGGCAATATGCGGCGGAACGTCATCTCTCGATTGAAATGGCAGCGCGTGAATTGCGCTATAACTGGTTTGAAGAGCAGCGTCTCGCAACAGGGGCGCAGGCCATTGCCGTAGCCCATCACCGCGACGACAGTGTGGAGACGCTTTTGATGAATCTGGTACGCGGGACCGGTATCCGGGGGATGAGCGGCATCCGGCCGAGGAATGGGTTTGTGGTGCGTCCTTTGCTTGCCGTAAGCCGTGCGGATATCCTGGAGTGGCTCGCCGACCGTAACCTGAGATATGTCACAGACAGTACAAACGAATCGGATGCCTATACCCGTAACTTTATCCGCCTGCGTGTCCTTCCTCTTTTAGAGGAACTCAATCCTTCTGTCAAGACGGCTATAGCCCGTACTTCCGAACATCTGGCGGCTGCCGAAGCCGTTTATCTGCATGTCGTGGAGGAGGCGAGGGGGCGTGTTGTCGAACCGGGCGACCGTCTTTCCATTGCGGCTTTAATGCGTTATCCTTCTCCGGATGCTATCTTGTATGAACTGCTCAAAACCTATAACTTTACCCGACCGGTAGCGGAAGTTGTTTATCTCTCCCTGACGAAAGAACCGGGCAAAGTCTTTTATTCTTCGACTCACAGACTGATAAAAGACCGGGATTATCTTTTGCTTTCCCCCCTTGTAAAAGAAGAGGTCAAAGAATACATCCTGACCGGTGATGAACAGAACTGGTCAGGACCCGTTGAACTTTCTTTCGAAAAGGTTGTTATTAAGGAAGATTTCCACATCCGGAAAGATAAGAATATCGCCTATTTTGATTACGACAAGCTGACTTTCCCGCTTACATTGCGTACCTGGAAAGAAGGAGACTGGTTTATTCCTTTCGGAATGAAAGGGCGTAAGAAGTTGAGCGATTATTTTTCGGATCGTAAGTTCAGTCGTCTCGACAAGGAACAAACATGGCTTTTATGCAGTGGAGACGCTGTTATCTGGGTTGTGGGAGAACGGCCGGATAACCGTTTTTGTTTGGACAAAATGACTAAAAGCGTGTTAGTTGTGCATTTTTTTCCGACAAAAAGCGAGAGTAAATAAAAAATATTATTACATTTGCACAGATTTACTCCGCAGATGTGTTACTAATGATTCAAATTAGCTGAACAATCCGGTTTTCACATGAAATTATTAATTATCAAATTATAAAAGATACAATGATTGCGTTGTACGCGTACCGTACCAGGTCGTGTCGTACGCCGTTTTTATTATTCACTTCGCATTATGCAAAAATATAACATTCTAGAACTAAATGAAAAACTCCTTCCTGAGTTGCAAAGTATAGCGGAAGAGTTAGGTATTAAAAAAGTAAGCTCTTTGAAAAAAGAGGAGCTTGTATACAGAATTCTTGACGAACAGGCTATCTCGTATGCCGGCATTCAGGCTGAAAAGGAGAAAGAGAAGGAGGCTAAGAAAGCAGAAAGGCAAACCAAGGCTAAGAAAACTCCTAAAGCTGCAGCCCCGAAAGGTGCAAAAGCCGATGCCAAAACAAAGGTTGCCGCTCCTGCCACACCCGTAGCTGGCTCAGTTGAAGAAGTTGCAGTAGAAACCAAGGAACAGCCCGAACGTAAGAAACGAACTCGTATCGAAAAGAAAGATAAGGTGGCTGGCGCTGCTGTCCCGACTCGTGAGAATGACGAAGTTGTCGTTTCGAAGAATCAGGTTTCTGCCAATGCTCCCTCTCCTGCATCCGAAGCTGTCGATCAGGTAACCGAGGTTCCGGCCAACGCTCCGGTCGAAGAAGAAAAGCCTGCTGCAAAGAAGGTAATAGTGAAAAAGGCTGATAAAGCTGAAAAACCGTTGCTTCCTCCCGTTGTGGTAGAATCTGCCGGTGAAGAGCTGCCGGTTGAAGCAGCTCCCGAAGTAACAGTGGAACCTGCCGTGGCTGAAACTCCTGCCGCTCCTGCTTCAGCAGAAGAACCCAAACGTGTGGTATTCCGCCATCCGGATACCAAATCTGTTCTCGACCAGCTTTTCCCGTTCTCTTCTACACCTGCCAAACCGGAACCGAAGGCACAAAGCGAACAACCGGCTCCGCAGCAGAACGCTTCCCGTCAGAATAACAACAGACAGAACAATCAGAATAATCATAACAACCAGCGCAACAATAACAATAATAATGCGCCTCAGGAAAAGCAATACGAATTTGACGGCATCCTGACAGGTGTCGGCGTATTGGAAATGATGCCTGACGGATATGGTTTCCTGCGTTCTTCCGATTATAACTACCTGACTTCCCCGGATGATATCTACGTATCGCAGTCACAGATCAAATTGTTCGGTCTGAAAACCGGTGATGTGGTGGAAGGTGCTATCCGTCCTCCGAAGGAAGGTGAAAAGTATTTCCCGCTTGTTAAAGTGGACAAGATCAACGGCCGTACGCCGGAAGAGGTTCGCGACCGTGTTCCTTTCGATCATCTGACTCCGCTTTTCCCGGATGAAAAATTCATGCTGACGGCCCGTAAAGCTCCGAAAGTATATGATAATATCGCCGTACGTGTCGTAGACCTGTTCTCGCCGATCGGAAAAGGACAGCGTGGTCTGATCGTGGCACAGCCGAAGACCGGTAAGACGATGCTGCTGAAAGATATTGCCAATGCGATTGCAGCAAATCATCCGGAAGTGTATATGATCGTCCTGCTGATCGACGAACGCCCGGAAGAAGTAACCGACATGGCCCGTAGCGTGGATGCGGAAGTGATCGCTTCTACATTCGACGAACCGGCAGAACGTCACGTGAAGATTGCCGAAATCGTGCTGAACAAGGCAAAACGTATGGTTGAATGCGGACATGATGTTGTGATTCTGTTAGACTCTATTACACGTCTGGCACGTGCTTATAATACCGTTCAGCCTGCTTCCGGTAAGGTTCTTTCCGGTGGTGTGGATGCTAATGCTCTGCAGAAGCCGAAACGTTTCTTCGGTGCAGCCCGTAACATCGAAAACGGCGGTAGCCTGACGATCCTGGCAACAGCCTTGACCGAGACAGGTTCCAAGATGGACGATGTGATCTTTGAAGAATTTAAGGGTACAGGTAATATGGAATTGCAGTTGGACCGCAAGCTGGCAAACAAGCGCGTTTATCCGGCTGTCGATATTACGGCTTCCAGCACGCGTCGTGATGACTTGCTGCAGGATGAAAGCACTGTAAACCGTATGTGGATCTTGCGTAAATACCTGGCAGATATGAACTCTATGGAAGCTATGGAATTTGTCAAGAAACGTATGGAACAGACATTTGACAATATGGAATTCCTGGCTTCGATGAACGGATAAAAAAAGCAAGGGACTGAATCTGAAAACCCATAGCGTTACGGAGGATAAAGCATAGTGTTAGCCTCCGTAAAGCTATGGGTTTTTGTTTGGATAGAGGAGTGCTTTTACGCTTCCTTTCTCGGTCTACCCCTACGGCGTTGGTTGTTGCCGCCGTCAGGGCGGTTGTTACTTTTCCCTTTTCCGCCGTCTTTGCGGGGGCGCCCTCTGCCACGGCGCATGTTGGCGTACTTTTCCGGTTCATATAAGGGGGCTTCTCCGAATTTCGGATCGACCGGAATCTTGTATACTTCTTTTTCCAGGAATTGTTCGATGCGTTTGAACTGTGCCTGTTCCTCTATGGAGACAAAGGTGATAGCCAAACCTTCTCCGCCTGTACCGCGAGCTGTACGGCCGATACGGTGCACATAGTCTTCCGGATCATGAGGAATGTCGAAGTTGACGACCAGCTTGATGTCGTTGATGTCGATACCACGCGAAACAACGTCGGTTGCAACCAGGATGTCGATGCGTCCGTTCTTAAACTCCTTCATCACTTCTTCGCGTTGTGATTGTTCGAGGTCGGAATGCATGGCTGCTACGTTAAATTTCATTCGTTTCAGGGTGGCTGCCAGTTCCTTTACCTTCATTTTCGATGATGAAAATATGATGACACGCTGAGGGCGGCTCTGTGAAAACAGATCTTCCAGGATACGCAGTTTCTGCATATCGTAACAGATATAAGCCGTTTGCATGATCGATTCGGGTGGACGCGAGATCGCGATTTTGACTTCTTCCGGATTCTTCAATATTGTTTTGGCTAACGTGCGGATTTTAGGAGGCATGGTCGCAGAGAACATAATAGTCTGGCACGTTTCAGGCAATAGTTTCTGCACCTGCATGATGTCGTCATAAAATCCCATATCGAGCATCCGGTCTGCTTCATCCAGGATGAAGAAGGAAACCTGCGACAGGTCGACTGTCCCCAGTTTGATGTGAGACAACAAACGTCCGGGAGTCGCGATCACAATATCGGCCCCCATCTCCATGCCACGTTTCTGCTGTTCCCAGGCAACACCGTCCGTTCCCCCGTATACGGCAACGGCGGAAACAGGAACAAAGTAGGTGAAACCTTCTATTTGTTGGTCAATCTGTTGCGCCAGTTCACGCGTAGGCGCCATGATAACGGCATTGATTGCATTGGCCGGATGTAGTCCTTTACTGAGTTCATTGATCACCGGCAACACATAAGCCGCTGTTTTCCCCGTCCCTGTTTGTGCACAGGCAATAATGTCTTTCCCTTCCAATATAACTGGAATCGTTAGTTCCTGTACTGGAGTCGTCTCCTGAAAATTCATCGCATCGAGACCGTCCAATACTGCCTCTTCTAAATCCAATTCGTCAAATCTCATTTCTCATCATTAAATTCTCGGTAAAGGTATATAATATTTGGCAATATTTATTACATTGTAGTGTAGCTCTTCTTTTAAAACTGTTGTTTTTTTCGATCAGATGTTGATTTTAATGAGGGTTTACGGATGTATTGTGAAAAAATAAATATCTTTATACCCAGATTAGCGTTTAAAATCATTTATTGTTATGAGTGACATACATGGTGGAGGTAATATTCCACCGATCGTACAAAAGCAGAATTCGTTGCATGAATTGATTAATACAATTTTGGATAAGCTGCCATTAGGCGTATTTGTCAAGGATGCTGAAGATAATTTCAAATATCTTTACTGGAATCATTTTATGAAAGATATTACCGGTATTGATATGAAAGAAGTGGAAGGTCATAATGATTTTGAACTTCGTTATAATACAATTATGTCGCCTGAACAGCGCTTGATATTGGACCATGATATCATGAAAACAGGTAAGACTGTTGAGTTTAATGGTACGATTACAGATACGCATGGTATCCGGAAATATATTGAAGTAACCAAATTCCCGATTACATTAAGTAATGGTAAATCGATTTTGCTGGCCTTTTGGCGGGATGTGACTGCTCATAACTCAATGGAGAATATCCTACGCCGTTCCCAAATGCTCACTAAAATGGCGTTGTATTCCAATGATATTCGTCTTTGTTCCATATTTGTGAATCCGGATAGTAAGCGCAATTATGACGATTCGGTGGTTCAGGTGAATAATTGGGTTCCGACGAAAGAAGATGAGTTGATTAATATTTCCTGGTTGCGTTTTGCCTCACGTGTTCATCCTGAGGACCGGGCGAGACATGATGAAGCATTCAGGAAACTTTGTCGAGGAGAGCTATCGGAGATAAAGATCGAACTTCGGGTGAAATATCCGGGGATGGCTGATTATCATTGGCGTGAATCGTCTGCTTTCGTTTATGAAAGGGATAAAGAAGGAAGGGCGATTATTATTCTGGGATCAACGATCAACATACAGGAACGTAAAGGACAGGAACTTAATCTGGAAGAAGCCAGGCACAAGGCGGAACTTGCCGATAAGATGAAGTCTAAATACCTGGCCGATATGAGCCACGAGATCCGTACGCCGTTGAATGCAATCACCGGTTTTTCGGAATTGATGGCGTTTGCCGATTCGGACGAAGAGCGTCAGGGGTATTATGAAATCATCAAGGCAAACAATCAGCTTTTGATGCAATTGATAAACGATATTCTCGATCTTTCCAAGATTGAGGCAGATGCAATCAAAATCAGTTATGCCCCTGTCGATATTAACGATCTGATGGATACGACCTATGCTTCCATAAAACTTCGTATGCCTGAAGGAGTGCAACTGTTTCTGGAAAAAGGAAGTGACGCCTGTACGTTCGGGACAGACAGTATCCGTTTGTTGCAACTTATCAATAATCTGGTCAATAATGCCATCAAGAATACTCGGGAAGGAAGTATCACGATGGGATATTCCTGTCTTCCGGATCATCGTCTGAAATTTTATGTCAAGGATACAGGTATCGGTATTGCAGAAGACAAACTGGAAACGCTTTTTACCCGCTTTGTCAAAGTGAACGACTATGTGGAAGGCATCGGTTTGGGACTTGCCATTTGCCAGGGATTGGTTACGAAAATGGGTGGCTCCATGCATGTGGAATCAAAATTAGGAATCGGTTCTACTTTTTCCTTTATATTGCCGTCGCATGATGAATAATGTGCCAATGAGATAATATTGGCATATTGATTTATTGGCACATTATTTATAGTATTTCTTGTATATCTTATCGAAAGTGCCGTTTTTCCGGATCTGCTCCAGCCAACTGTTCAGGCTATCGAGCAGGATAGGGGAGTCTTTCCGGACAGCCCACGACTGAAGTTGCGTGAAGCTGATATCAGTCTTGATGTCTATTTCGGGAAGTTGTTTTTGTGAAAGTGCTGCCGTCTGCTGATCGCAAACAGCATAATCGATGTCTCCTTTGGCAACCATAATGGCCAGTTGCTCGCCGGAATACAATTCATCTTCCACCACGTAAATCGTATCGCCGATTTCATGTCCCAGATTCTCAAGGCGTAGCCGGGCGGGGGAATCTTTCGGTATATATAGCGTTTTACCGGCAAGATCAAGTTGGTTGCGGATCGGCTTGAGCCCGTTGTTGGCCTCTTCTGTTCGCTGTATCAGGACTTGCTTGTTGAGGACGATAGGTTCAGTGAATAAATATTCTTCTTTGATATCGCTGGTGATGGGGATATTGCGCGCGATCACATCGCACTTGTTTTCATCAAGTTCCTGAAAACTTTCCGCAAGGCTCATCTCCAAATGTGTCTGGACTTCCAAGCCGGACAGTTTAGCTATCGCCTGGCTGAGTTCGTACTGGAAACCTTCTATCGTGTCGCCTGACACATAATAACCGGACTGATTGTATTCGGTCACCATCCGCAGGATTCCTTCTTTTTTTATTTCCGGGTAATCGCGTGGGGATATTTCCGCTTTTTGCATAGTCTTCAGGCGCCATAGCATGATCATGGTTGCAACAGCAATAATCAGCAGCCCTGTATAGACTCCTATCAGTTTCCTCGATTTCATAAATCAATTGTTGAATGTAACGGCTACGCCCATTTTCAGGACAAACGGATCCAGCGGATAATGCGCCAGCGAGAAATAGTTCGGATTGACGAACTTGGAACTCAGGTTGTAGCCCATCACAAAGAAACGGGCCTGTTTCAGATGGAAATTGACGTATGCATTGACGAGCGGATAATTACCGACTTTCACCTCGTCCTGTAGCTGGAACTGCTGGGTGGCAGGTTCGTAGTATGGAGCATAATATGATGTGTTGTAATACATATTGGCTCCAAGCTGCATCGTCAATACCTTTGCAACTTTGAACTGCAGATACATATTCGTGTACAGGCTGATCTGCGGCAGGGGCAGTACGTTTTTGTCGCTGCTCAACTGATAAGCAACCTCGTTCTCCCAACCGAATGCCCGGTACATGATGTCCTGTTTGATGCGGGCGCTGATCACTTGCAGGTTACCGCTTTTCTGTTCCGGCATGCCCTGCTTGTTGAAGAATACATAATTTTGTATACTTTCGACACCGGCCGACAATTGTGTCCGGGTAGATTCGAGGTCTATCTTGGCTCCGGCATAAATTTGCTGGATCATGTTCATATCCCGGTTATCCCACCAGAAATAACGGGAATGGAAATGGCGC
Organism: uncultured Parabacteroides sp.; assembly: GCA_900552465.1. Classification (GTDB taxonomy): domain Bacteria; phylum Bacteroidota; class Bacteroidia; order Bacteroidales; family Tannerellaceae; genus Parabacteroides. The sequence goes on from URZO01000035.1 coordinate 16,495, forward strand.
ATGTAGAATGCCGGAGTTACATTTTTGATATATCCTTCCGCCCTGATTATGGCGTCTTTCTTGAACAGTTTGAATTTGGTTTGCAGGTTTCCCGTTACCCGGAACTCTCCGATATCATCCCCTACGACACACAGTTCTCCCCGTGCGTTGTACGTAAGGATACTGCCCTGACGTTTGGAGATTTCCGCCCCGATATAAGTCGAGAACTCGTCGTAGGTTTGTGTGATCGGGAAGTTGAGAGTGGAAGGAGAGGCATATAAGCCGCTGCCCATTTCCGGATTATAGGATAGTCCCGGAATTTCAGCCGGAAGCTGGAATTTACGTTTGTCGAAAGTTGCAAAAGCAGTGATTCCGAATTTAGCCCAGTCCTGGAATCCTTCGCGCAGGGACAGGCCGAAGGTGTTTTTCAGGTTCCAGTAGGAAGTCCGGTCGTCAACACCTGAACCTCTTTCCAATCCGAAGACACGCGGGTCTCCATCCGGATTCAGATAACATTCATTCAGGTTTTTATTCTCTTCCGCCCGGAAACGGCGGCGATTATCCTGATATTCCAATGTATGGATGATACTGGATATAGGGATGAATATTTTTTCCGGATTACCAAGCGAATCGAGCTGTTCTTCCAGTTCACGTTCAAATCCCAGATTATAGCGGTGGCTCAGGAAATATTGTTTGCCGCGAACGCGATTCCAGGCTTTAACTGGATAGCGGATGTCGAAAGCCTTCGGATCACCCTGGGTTCTTTCTCCGGCAAAGTATTGATCCGGGTTGGTAATAACCGAGTCATTGGCCAGTCCGCCGTTTTCGTAATTGATAAAGTTGAAGTTACTCAGGTAGGCGTGTGCTTCGTAGCGGTCTGATTTGTAGCTGCCGAAAAGCCGGTAACTCAGCAGTTTATTACCGTTGTTTTTATAATATCCACGGCTGTAGATATAGTCCAGGTCGCCACCTACGTTAATCTTCGGACCGAAATTCATTGTCAGCGTGCCTTTCAACCGCTCGTTCTTACTGTCACTTCCTCCCATTGTCGTATACATTACGTTCGTATAGGGGATTTTCGTGTTATAGTACTCTGCGTTGAGAGGGTCCGTGATATAATAATCGTAGGGATCGGCGAAAATGAAGTCGCGAGGCTCTTTGCGTTCGGAGAAGATACGGGTTTGTGCCGGTGAGCCTGTGTTTGCCAGATAACCGACTGCGAGAGATTCAGATTCCACCAGCGTACTGTTGGCAAAGTTCAGTTTCTGCGTATCCATTGGGGCGATATAAGGATCGCCCAGCAAAGGGGTAAGCCGGTATGCGGTTACACGCCTGTTGTTAACCGATGAACTATCCGGAATCAGCAGGCTGTCAGGGACTTCCTTGTTTGCCTTGGAAAGGTTGCCAAGCGAGAATCCCTTTCGGTCTCCGCCTGGGCGGCGTTGCGCGTGCAGGGCCGAAGCGGATATTATCAGTAATAATAATATGTATAAGCTATGCTTCATTGTGGGGCAAAGATATAACAAAAGGGCGTCCTACGAAATAGAAACGCCCCTCTTTATATTCTTTTTGCAAGATTACATCTTCTGTATAATCTCCATTCCTTTCTTAATGGCTGCTTCATTCATAGGAATGAGCTTATGGTGGCGTTCGGGAAGGGATTTTTTCAATCCTAACAGAACGTTTTCCAGTTTTACCATCGGGACGATTTTCAACAGTCCGCCGAGGATCAGCATGTTGAATGCCTTTTCGTTCTTCATTTCAGTAGCAGCGTCCATTGCATCCACGCGATATACGCTGACATCGGTACGTTTCACCGGTGTATGAATGCCATATCCGTCGTAAATGATGATACCCCCTTTTTTTACTTTGTTCTCGAACTTGTCCATAGAGGGCTGGTTCAGGATGATGGCTATGTCGTATTCGTTCAGGACAGGAGAACTGATGCGGTCGTCGCTCAGGATAACCGTTACGTTGGCCGTTCCGCCACGCTGTTCCGGTCCGTAAGAAGGCATCCAACTGACTTCCTTTCCTTCCATCAGGCCGGAGTAAGCCAATATTTTACCCATCGACAAAACACCTTGCCCACCGAAACCTGCTATTATAATTTCTTGCTTCATGATTCTTTAGTGCTTACTTATTCAACATTTTTCAGATCTCCCAACGGATAGAACGGGAACATATGTTCTTCCATCCATTTGTTCGCCTTTTCAGGTGTCATTTTCCATCCTGATGAGCAGGTGGAAACAAATTCTACAACCGACGTGCCTTTGCCTGCCATCGAGTTTTCAAATGCCTTGCGGAGCATCTTTTTAGCTTTACGAACGGCTGCGGCTGTCTGCACACTCTGGCGTGTAACCAGACAAGTCCCTTCCAGTTGGGCAAGCAGATCGCCGATCTTCAAAGGATAACCGTTCAAGGCAATGTTACGGCCATAAGGACAGGTCGATGTCGGCATCCCTTCCAGTGTGGTAGGAGCCATTTGTCCGCCGGTCATACCATAGATGGCATTGTTGACGAATACGATCACGATGTTTTCACCGCGGTTGGCAGCATGGATTGTTTCGGCTGTACCGATCGCAGCCAGGTCACCGTCGCCCTGGTAGGTGAATACCATTTTCTCCGGATTCAGGCGCTTAACAGCGGTCGCAATTGCCGGAGCACGTCCGTGGGCGGCTTCAAGCCAGTCGATATCCAGGTAGTTATACGCGAATACGGCGCATCCCACAGGAGAGACACCGATCGTCTTATCTTCCATACCCATGTCGGCAATCACTTCGGCGATCAGCTTATGTATGACACCGTGGCTGCAACCGGGACAGTAGTGCATGGGATTTTCATTCATCAACCCGGGCTTTTCGTACACCAGGTTCTCCGGTTTAATTATTTCGTTGAGTTCCATAAGAATAATTTTTCAATTAATAAATCGCATCAGATATTGGACAAGGCGGAAACAGATTGCCGCGCCGCCGCAATAAAGGAACGGCAGGCGGTTTTCCGGTAAGGCGAAGTAGCAGATTACGGCTGCAACGGCCAGCGTCATGAATAACCATGTCAATATCGTATCAATTTTACTTCCGCGCTTCATAGAAGACTTATTTTTAATTTTTACTTCTTAATTATTAATTCCTTAAGCGCATTCAAAACTTCATCCGGAGTGAACACGATACCACCGAGGCGGCCGAAATGTTCAACCTTTATCTTTCCGTTCACTGCCAGGCGAACGTCTTCTACCATCTGACCTGCGTTCAGCTCGACGGATAGCATTCCTTTTACTTTGTTGGCATACTCCTTGATTACCTTTTTGGGGAACGGCCACAGCGTAATCGGACGGAGCAGACCGAGCTTGATACCCTCTGCGCGTGCATTTTCCACCACTTTCTGGCAGATACGGGCGGATGAACCGAAAGCGATCAGCAAATATTCGGCATCTTCGCACTGGAACTCTTCGTAGCGCACTTCGTTTTCTTCGATCTTGCGGTATTTAGCCTGGAAGCGAATGTTGTTTTCTTCCATTGTCGCCGGGTCTAACTCCAGGGATGTGATGACATTCGGCTTACGGCCGGCAGTCTTTCCCTGTGCAGCCCAAGGGCATTCGGCAATGATTTCTTCCTCCGTACGGCGCGTATGGAAAGGAGGCAATACCACTTTTTCCATCATCTGTCCGATAATACCGTCTGCGAGTATAATTGCGGGATTGTTATATTTGAAGGCGAGTTCAAGACCCAGTCCGACGAAATCGGCCATCTCCTGTACGGACGAGGGGGCAAGCGTGATCAGGCGATAGTCGCCATGTCCGCCACCTTTTACCGTCTGGAAATAATCAGCCTGGCTGGGCTGGATCGTTCCCAATCCGGGACCGCCACGCATTACGTTTACGATCAGGCAAGGCAGTTCAGCTCCTGCGAGATAAGATATACCTTCCTGTTTCAAGCTGATACCGGGGCTGGACGAAGAGGTCATCACGCGTTTCCCTGTACCGGCACCGCCATATACCATATTGATAGCAGCTACTTCGCTTTCAGCCTGTAGCACGACCATTCCGGTTGTCTCCCAGGGCATCTCAGCCATCAGGGTTTCCAATATCTCCGATTGCGGAGTGATCGGGTAGCCGAAATAGCCGTCCACGCCATAGCGGATAGCCGCATGTGCAACGGCTTCGTTACCCTTCATTAATTTTACTTCTTCTGCCATATCTGTCAATTATATTTTTACTTTGTAGATGGTTAAACACCCGTCCGGACAAACTAACCCGCAACTTGCACAACCGATGCAGTCGTCAGGGTTCTTCATATACACATAATGGTATCCCTTGTTGTTTACTTCACGCGGATGCAATTCGAGTACATCCGACGGGCAGGCTACTACGCAAAGGTTACAGCCTTTGCATCGTTCTGTGTTTACAACAACAGCTCCTTTAATCTTCGCCATAATTACTATATTTAAAAACTAATGTAACACTAATTCTTTTGTTTAAGATTGCCAAAGGTAGTAAAAACTTTATAGATAGAATCTTTTTATTCCTGATTTTATAATTGCGGATATTAGAACCTTTCTGTTTTTCTATCTTATAGTAATGGTTTTTCCAAATCATACCTATGATCTGCCAAAACCATTACTATGGCTTTAATATCAAGCCGATGCTGTCTTGCGGGCTGTTTATTCGGAAAAACGGGTAACCGGTATCAACCGGACGGGGCTGTTAAGACCTGAAGGCATCGGCTCCCAATCGTCATATTGTCTTTTCTCATAATTCAGATCGACAATATTGATCTCCTTGAAAATGCGCCAGTTTATTTTCCGGCGGTCATAATCGGCGATCCGGTTAGCAGGCAGGTTCGTGACGTCTACTTCAATCCTGTTAGCGCCCGACTCCAGATATTTCCCGACTTTCAGCCGGAAAGGTACAGCCCAAGCCGTACCGGCATCCTGTCCGTTGATGCGTACGCGGGCACTTTCGCGTACGTCGTCCAGGTCAAGTATCCAGTCGTCAGCGGTTATTTCGGGCAAGGTGAAAACGATGGTGTAGCGGGCGGTCGCCATGTTACGCGAGACATCCGGATGATCGAGCGTAGTCCAGGAGACAGGACGGTCTATCACGAATGTACCAGGGATGGCAGGCTCGCTTTCGGGAAAGGTCAGCGTCCAGCCTCGATCGAGGCTAAGACTGACCGGCTGTTCTTTTATATATTCCCAGGCAGGGCATTCGGGCATTCGTCCGGTAAAGGTTTGCAGGATCAGCGAGCCGCCGGACGGTATTTGCAGGTAGACTTCCGTTTTCCCCTTTTGTTGCCGGATACGGGCAGATCCGATTTCTTTTGACATCGGATCGTAAAGGATCGCTCCGGTGGCTTTTACACCCAACGGGACCCAATTGTCCACCCCTTTATTCTGCAAAGATGAAATGAAATAATGATGTCCGGTTTCATTGGAACGGCGGATACATTGCAGGCCGAAACGGGTTTTCATCTCTTCCTGTTCGACTCCGCAGGCCTGCAGGGTGAGGGCATAATCCGAACCGGTGATGATCCGTCCTTTTTGCAGGCGGTTTGTTTTCGTCTCGTCGAAAGAGGTGACTGGGGGCAATTCGTTCCATGCCCGGCGGAAACTCTTCCTTCTCCTCTCCTGTTGCCCGAAGCCGGGAACATCTTCCGGGTAATTCCCGACAAAGACGATCGTTGCCCCTTCTTTAGCCAACTCTGTCAGGTGAGCCAGAATATCGGCCGGCATATAACGGGCTGCGGGTACGATCAGTGCTTTATAGGCGGAACCGCCGGAGGTGACCAGTTTGCCGTCCTTAAGGCGGGTACTCCGGATAAAGTTGTCGGAGATATAATCGACGTCATACCCGCTTTCGTAGATTGTGTGAATGGCACGGATAAACTGTGGGGCGCGTTGCTGCATCTTGTGGATGTCAAATGCCAGGAAACGTCCGTCCGCCTCGTGCCACATATCGTAGACAGGCAGGTAAACCAGAAAGTCATTGTCCGGCTTTCCCATTTGCAGGAACGACTGGCAACGGGCGATATAGTCGAAAAAGGCAGGAGCATCTTTCCAGATACTGTTCGTTGGCGACATATTGACGGATGCATAGAACAGCCAGCCGGGCCACCGCGCCTCACGTGGCGAGTAAGGCGTGCCGTGGAAAAACATGTGGTTGACACCTGACACGAACATCAAATCCATATCCGGCTTGCATTGTGCGAGTGAGGTGCGGAAATGCTCGGTCAGCCAGGTGAATGTCTCTGATGATGTATATTTCTTTCCCGCTATGTGGGCTGCCGAGGAGGCATATTTGAGCATGGACAGGTCCGAATCGTTTTTGCGTGTCATCGAGTCCTGCCGTAATCCTTCGATATGGAATTGGGAGAGCCCGAAGCCCTCGCATTCGGGAATGTCGACTGTTGCATACAGGTCGATCAGGTTTCCCGGCGAGCCGTGCGCCTGGTTGCGGGTGATGCTGCCACCGCGATGCGCCCACTGCGTCCATTGGCTGGTGAAATTCTCCTGTAATAGCTCCGCCAATGTTTCGCGGTAGTCGGAGATGATGCGGGCAGTCGTGTCCGTCCGCACGGGATTCAGGAATTCCGGCAGGTACTCTTCCAACCGGTATCCGCGCCTCCGGGCAAATTCATGGAGCAGCCCGGGAGTCCAGTCGGCTCCATACACTTCGTACGAATCATTAAAGAAAGTATGCGGACGGGTGACTTTATTTTCCCGGAAGGCCCGGTCGAAAGTAGAGAAATAGTGTCCGACTGCCTTTCGTGAGAAATGATCCATTACGTATCCCTCTCCGCCGGGGGCTGCCCGTTTTACTTGCTGGAGTGTTTTTCCGCAAAATAGAGCGATCAAACGCCAGTTGCCTGCCGGAGCCGTCCAGTCGAGTAGCTTGTCTTTTACTTTGGTAGTAATGTCGATCCGTTCCCCTTTGTCTGAAAAAGCCATTAGCCGCTCCAGGTAAGCGATACTCTGTTGTCCCTTGTCACCAACGTCGACGGTGAGCCGGAGCCGTTCTCCTCCTTTGGCCGTATATTCTTGAAAAATAGCTTTAGACGCTGCATGCTCGAAGGAGATCATCGGACCGCCGAACGGCCAGCCGGTTCCGGCATTCATATCCGTCTCCATACCCAACCGGTTACAGACCGACTGCGTGTGTTGTAACATCTGCATCCAGGCGGGGGAGAGGAAAGGTATTTCCTGCGCATCGTTTCCCTGCACACCGTAGATCGGCGTAATCTCGACACTTCCTAATCCCGCTTTGGCATACGTCTCCAGGTTATAACTTATATTTGCCGTATCGACCGCACTCCCCAACCACCACCAACGGGTTGCCGGACGCATTTCGGTCGTTATCTCCGGCCACGATTGAGCAACAACCGGAACCACCATGCATAGAAGCATTCCGGTAATAGACAGGATACGTTTTGAGTGGGAGATAATATTCATAATAAATATTGATTTTTTACGGGTTAAAGATACGATGTTTTTAATAAATTGGTATACGGATTTGATTCTAAGAATATTTGAACCTCTTTTATGAGGCATCGCCTCATGCCGCAGGCTCTCTTTTGCCGTTGATTTCAATCAACGGATTGATAAGTTCCCGGCTTTGCCGGATTCCTCTGTGGGTTTCAACCCCTTTTAAGAATTTATAGAACAACCTTTATTAAGGGGACTGAAGTCCACAGAGGAAGAGGCTTTGCCTCCAATCTTTTAATCCGTTCGTTAAAACGAACGGCAAAAGAGAGCCTGCGGCATGGGGCTACACCTTGGCACATTCCCCCAATTGGCACATTATCCCCCCCTCTCTCGATCTCATCTGTATAACATTATTCATTGATTTATTAAAAATCGGCATATTGGCACATTGCCACATTATCACATTATTGATTATGATACGAAACAATTATATCGCTCTTCTCAGCTTGTCGCTCGCTTTCCTGTCGTGTAGTAACGAAATAGGGGAGGACCCGAACGCGCCGGTCGCCCTCAATCCGCACATTGCCGGTGTTTCGATCACGACACGCGGTGGGGCTTCGGAAGATGCTACAAACATATCCACCCTCGGTATCTATGCCGTTAACGCCACGTCGGGAGAGACTTCATACGGACAAGCCCCGGCGGGAACTTATTGTGCCTATCAATTATCGAATGGTGCTGCCAGTCCTGCAACCGAAGGACAACCTCTTTGGTTGTCTCAGGAAACGGCAACTATCTTCTCTTTCCATCCAATAAAAAGCGGGGGTTCGGTAACATCAACTGCCACACCTCTGAACCCTACTATCCCTGTTCCACAAAATGCCATTACGATTACACATTCCAATCAGGCAGTCGCCGATGGCAACAAAACATTCGACTTCGCAGATGCCGCTAACGACTACATGTACGGTGTCGAATATAAGGATAATGCCTTTCAGAGTGGCCAACCCACAGCCAACAACGGCCATTCCAAAACAGCAGCGGCAGCGCCGGGGGCATCCGTCAATATCGGCCTGAAACACGCCTTCGCCCAGATCAAGCTGATCTTCAAAAAAGGCGACTACGTCGGTGAGTGCAAAATATCATCGATCACCTACAAAAGAAATATGCAAGCTATTGCAACAACGGGCGGTACGACCATGAGCCTTAGAGACGGAACACTGTCAGGGCTGGCCGATGCGACAGATGTAACCTATACGTGCTCGTTCGCATCATTATCCTATCCGGTTCCCGGAACAACGGATGCAGATGTCGTTTCCTACGTCAATTATGTCGTGCCGACTACCACGGCTGGCAATCAGTCTACCATCACAATCACAGTCGATGGTAAACTCATGCCTGTCACATGCAGTGAGGTAGCCTGGACGGCAGGCACAATCTATTCCTACACGATCAAGATCAACGGTACGGGCCTTGAGCTGACCGGTATCCGGATGGTACCCTGGGAAGATGTGGCACAAGGAAATATCCCCAACTTATAATACAGAATAAAGATATGAAACAGACTGATTTTTGGATACGAATGTTGTGGGTGTGGCTTGCCGGATTAGCAGGCCTTACCGCCTGCACCGACGAGATGGACGATGCCGGCATCGTTTTGCGTCCCGCTATTTACACCGGGACGCAGACAACCCGTTCTATTGTGAATGGAATTGCTTTTTCGGCCGCAAATGGAAACATCAACGCGGTCAAGCTCTATGTCACCCAATATGCAGATAATGCGGTGTATCCTGGCGTGAGTAGCGGCCTGTCTACTTTCACGTACGACGGAACAATCTGGACAGGCGACCCCGTCGTTAAGCTCTCGAACATAGAAGCACGGATCTATGCGTTCCATCCGACCGGGCTTGCAGTGACTAATAAAGCCAATGCCGACACGCATACCGTCCCTGTCACCGTTTCCGCCGAACAGAAATTTAGTGGAGACAACACATGGGAGTGTGAACAGGCGGATTACCTCTATGGCTCTTCTTCCGATCAAGTCGGAACGGCAGGAGAAATCAAGGCAAAGAATACGGAAAAGAACTATTCCCCCACCATCCACATGCAGCACGCTTTGGCGCAGGTCGTCTTCCAACTGCAAACCGTTTCCGGCCGGCCGGTCGACGATACGTACGACTACGTAAAGAGAATCACGTTAGCTACTACCACAGGAAGCGACAAGATGTATTTCCAGACCGGAACAGGGACAATGCAACTGAAAGACGGTGCGCTTGGTAGCCTTACGGCAGGGAATACACTCACCTTCGTACCGTCAACGGCAAACTTTGCTGTGAAATGTGGCGCCAACACCTCTCCGGCAATTGTGGCATACGGCCTGGTAGCGCCTATGACGGCTACCCCCGATGCAAGTTCGTTGACCCTCACCATCCTGTTAGGAAAGCCGACGGCTACCGACGGTGAACGTGAACTCACCGTCACCATCCCGTCTCCGGTAAAGTGGGAGAGAGGAAGACGCTACCTCTACACCCTCAACCTGAGCAACCGGGATGTGACGGTCGATGGGACAACAACGATAACGGACTGGAGTACACCCGAAGGATGGAATGGCAATCAGGACATGAACCCGGACGGTTTTTAACCTATAAAGAAAGGAAAAAGAGATATGAAACATGCAAAGCGAACAAACATCCTTCTCCGTGCAACCGGCTGTTGCCTGTTAGTGGCCTGTTGGGCCTGCTCGGCGGAAATGCCTCTCGGATTGGCTGCGGAGGAGGGTACACCCGTGGAGATCGTAGCGGAGATACAGGATGTACAGCAAACAAAAGCCGTGGCGGATTACGACCGTACTTCTTCGTTTATTACCAACGACAAAATACGTGTTTACAGGCTTGTAAATGGAAGTCGTGTGCAGCAGGCAGACTATACCTGTTCCGGCTCCGGTTCAGCCTGGACCCCGCCGTCGTCGAACCCTGTAACCTTGCAGGCGGCCTCCGAATACGAGGCTGTTTTCCCGTCAGACTATACGGTTATCCGGCAAGACCAGTCCGCAGCGGACGGTTCGGGCTATCTGAAAAGCAACTATCTGAAAAGCGGCAAGATTACTTCCCGTGACGGAATACTCCGTTTTACGGATACGGGAGCCTTCGTGCATCAGAATGTCAAACTGACGCTCGAGTTCAAGGTGCAGAATGGAGGTGGTACTGATAATAAACCTGCCGTGGACTTTACGAATGCCCTACTGTCCGCCCCAGGACTGCTAAACGGGGGAGACGGCGATGAAAACATAACCTTGTACCGTCCGGATGCGAACGCCTATCTCTGGTGCGGCATCGTATATCCGAAGAATACAAATACGACTCTCAATCTGCAATTGACCTATCAGGGAGTTGTTTACAAAGCGGCTGTGTCGTGTGCATTGGCTGCCGGTACACATTATAGATATACGCTGACCCTGAAGAATAATATACTGGTTCCGGAGGGTGGCACGATAGAGGGTTGGAAGACTGATTCGGATGAAGATTATACGGGAGAATTTGATAAAGAAGTAAGCTGATATGAAAAGAATACGATATACCACAGTACTGAAAGCCGCAGGATTAGCCCTCTGTTTCTGGCTTGCCGCCTGCACGGACGAGCAGCTCCTCAGTGAAATGCGTCCGCTCGAAATAGAGGCGGTAATCCCGGCGCAGACGAAGGCCAGTTTGGGCGCTTCCGCTCTCGATAAAACGGCGTTTATCAATGATGATTCGATAAAGGTTGTAAGGTCGGGAGGAAGCGAGACGGCTTCTTATAAATATGACTTGGCGAACGGACGTTGGTTGCCGAAAACAGGTACAGGGCTTTCCACTACGGGAAACCAGACGTTTATTGCATCCTGGAGGCCGGATGGTTTTACCGGCATACTGGCAGATCAAACGACTGTAGAAAACTATCAGAAAAGTATCCAGCTGACTGATACGGCTGCTGCTACGAATAACCTTGTGCAATTCCGCTTTGCCCCGGCTGCGACCAAGATAACGATCACTGTGACTTACACGGATGGAAGTAACATTACTGGCGGCACGGCTTCTATGACCGGAAGTAAACTGCTTAATGAGACTGAGACCAGTCAGACGATCAATTTCTATGCAGTTACCAATAGCGGCGCAAAGCATACCTTTGTAGGAGTTGTCTATCCCGGAACCGGAAAGACTTATACAATCAGTGTGACTTCCACAGCTACCACTACAACTACCAAGACGTACACTCAGGCGAGCAAAGAGTTGAAGGCTGGTTATAATTACACCTACAACTTCACAACAGATAGCAGGACTTTGCTGATCCTGAACAACGTTACCGTAAACGATTTTGTGGATGACAATACAACACCTCCCGTAGGCGATGCTACCTGATTCCAATTTGATAATAAGATACAAACGAAATACTATCACAAGCATGAAGCATATTATATTATATTTATTCACAGGGTTAGCGCTCGGCACAGGCTGCACGGCTAACCTGCCGGAAGAGGAGGGCAGCGCGCTGCGTCTGCTTTCCGTCACACTGGCCGACAATGCAACGACGAAAGCCATCATCAGCTCCGGCAACACGATAAACTCGGTGGATGTTTATGTCACAAAAGAAGATGGTTCGGATTATGCGACGACCACGACGACCACGGCGGCCGCATCGTTCCTGAAATTCACCTATTCCGGCGGTTCGTGGGGGGCGGATAAAGAATTGGAAATATCTACTACGAAAGCTAAAGTCTACGGCAGTTATCCCGCCTCCGAAAGCACTGTCATCACGAACGACGGCGTGATGCCGAAGATAGTGGTCACGCTGTTGGGAACCGACGATTTCTCGGGGACCGCCCAGAACGATTACCTGTATGCAATACCGGTCACGGCAACTTCGACTGCCCGGACTATCAACCTTTCGATGAACCATGCGCTGGCAAAGATCAGCTTCCGCATCAGCAAGGCGTCGGGCGTGTCGGAGGAAATGAAGCTGACTGCTATCGATATTGTCAGCCGTAACAACTACCTGCAGAAAGGGGAAGGCACGATGCTGTTGGGCGACGGCACGCTGAACGCGGCCCAGACCGACAGCCTCCACCTCAAAGGGACGCCGGTCACACTGGCGCTTTCACAGGCCACGGCAAACGTGAACTGTCTGGCGGCTCCCATGAGAGGGACGGAGTCTTCGCTCTCTTTTTCCATACATGTACAGGTGGGAGATGTGGAACGTGTATTTACGACTGCACCTGTTTCTACCCCCGTGCAATGGAAGAAAGGGATGCATTATACCTATACGATCCAGATCAATAAAATGAGCGGTATACTGACGGATGTCTCCATCAACGCGTGGCAAACGGATGCAAGCCCGAATACAAGTATCGGTATCTGATGCGGATACGATTTATCATTCATACATAAAATAAGTAGTACAATCATGATCAGGAATTATAAACAAATAGCGGCGGCCCTGCTGGTTCTCACCGCCTGTACGGGTAACCTGCCCGACGACGACAACCGGACACCGGAGGAAACAGGCGAGCCGGTGAGCATAACCTTCGATATGTATACCGCCCAACTGACAAAGGCACCTGCGGGCATCAGCTCCGCTCCGGAGGCGATGAAAGAGGGAAAGACTTTCAAAATATATGCTTATAACAGCAAAGTTGGCACCACACCGAATTTTGCAACTGAAGCCCCCGTGGACTCGGCGATCTATACCGTGGAGAAACAGAGTGACGAGAAGCTGGTTGCTAAGGGGGACATGAAATTGTATCGCGGTACCTATTATATGTATCTGGTATCATACAACGACGATACCGCCCCGGTTATGGGAGAAAGAGGAACGATCAGTGTCGGGAACGGCAAAGACTTCATGTACACCACCCTCGAAAATATCGTGGTGCAGCCTACTGCCCCGGGTGGTAACTCCATGACCGTCTCCCTTCCGTCCCCTTTCATCCGCATGGGATCGCAGGTAGTGGTGAGGGCGAGAACAAAATCGAGTAGTCCGGTTCCCGTTAGCGAATTGGAAGTGAGGGAGATAAAAGTATCCGGTCTGCCTGCATCTTTGGATTATAAGTTAGGGAATACAGCTTGGGAGAGTTGCTCGGCTTATAGTGCCGACTATACTTATCCGGGAAATGAATTTAAGCGTTATGGATCTGATGGTGTTACGGATAGTGACAGCCAGTTTGATTTTTGGAGAAGCCTTCCAAGAGTCTTATTACCGGTCGATGGCAGTAGTCTTTTGAAATTCGATGTGAAATTGTGGGTGAGGTATAATTCGAATAAGCAGGAGATCACAAAGGTCTATCCTGCTTCTATCCAGAAAGTACTACTTCCGGGGATGACTTATGTCTTTGATTTTACTTTGACATTCTACGGTGAGATTATCCCGTCCGACTTGACGCTCGCCATCCGGGAGTATAATACGATACCGCTTGAATCGGACGGTTTGGGCGAATAAGATAACGATATAAACAGATACGGAAATGAATAGACAAATAATAAGAATAGCCCGTATTGCAGCAGCTTGCCTTGTCGCTGCTTTGCTGCTTACGTCGTGCGACACATCCCTGCCGGTTGTTGATGGCGGTAATCAGGAATTGATAGTCCAATTGGTATTGCCGGAAGAATTGGAAGTGACGACAAAGGCGGATGAGATATTTGCTGATCTACCCATTACTGATGTATGGGTTTTGCAATATGCAAAGGGTACTAATGCTTTGCTTAAAGCAGGCAAGTTTTCAGGAAGCAGTATTGCGGTTGAAAGTGGTGGAACGAAAAAAGTAACAACCAGTGGTTTCGTCGGTGTTGATAGCTATTTTTATGTGATAGCAAATGGTGGTAATGACTTTTTAGAACAAGGTGATACACTCGTGAGTGGTGGTAGCACCATTACGGTTGCTGCTCTGAAGAAGAAGCCAAAAGAACTTAGCAATTATACTTCGAAACCTACTTTTGCCACGGCCGATTCGATTGTTATCACACAGGATTCCATTGATAATAATGGTGGTAAGGCTATAATAGTGGCACCATTGGAACGGGCTTTTGCACGAGTTAACGTGAAGTGGAATACAACAAGTACCTTTGAAGGAAACCTTGTGATTAAAGAACTGAAAGTATGTAATATACCGAAAGCGATGGCCACTTATGCACGTGGAGGAGGGGAACTTGCCGATAAATATCCGGTCTGGACTTCCGGACATATAGCAGATGTGATGAAGGACACAACTAAAATGACAACCAGTGACCTGGGCATAGGCAGTGAGCAAACATTCTATATGCCCGAAAACCTGCGTGGCATGGGAACCGGTACCTCTTTCCAGGAAAAGAATATGCCGGCAAAGGGGCCGGGTGGCAGCCTTGAGGGATGTACTTTTGTCCTGATGAACGGTGAATACAAGTATCCTCTTCCGGGAGGTTCTTACTCGCAACCTATAAAAGTACAATATAAGATATATCTGGGAGGTAACCTGACGAATGACTATAACATTCAGCGTGGCTATTCGTATGATCTGACCGTAAATATCAGTGGCGCGAACAGTGCCGATGTCCGGGTGACAATCACGGATGGCCGGGTGGCTGTGTTTGATGATGTAGTAGTAATGGATACTGTAATTGTAGATTTTTGATATGAATAAAACGGAGTTATTGAGACGGGCAGCCGAGCATTTGGCTATACCGCCAAAAGAAATGTCGCGGATCATGAATACCCTTGAGGATCTATTTATGGACGCGATCAAAGAGGATGGTCTTGTTGTCGCGAAAGGTTTTGGTTCTTTCAGCCTTTGGCAACAAACAGCCCGTACGGGCCGGAATCCTAAAACAGGTGAACCTGCTTTGATCCCGGCCCGCAACAGTCTGAAGTTTAAGCCAGGCAAAGATTTATTGCGGAAGCTCAATGAGCATGCGGACGGCGATCTACATGAGGAATAACTGTATCTTCGATGTAATCGCTTTCACCCTGCTTTTGCATTTGTCGATAAATGAGAGTTTGGGAGCTGCAACGGCTACAGTCGGAACTATCCGGAGTGGTTCCGGCTCCGGCTCTTTCTTCCGTTGTTGCGGTTTGCGGAGCAGGTGGTCCAGCATATTATCGGACGCTTTATCCATTTTGGCAATGGAGAGCTGCCCCAAGTAGATCTCAGTTGTCTGTAGCGAAGTATGTCCCATCGACTGGCTGATGACGCTGATCTCCGAATCCGCTTCTAACATCATCGAGGCCCAGCTGTGGCGCATCACGTAGGTGGTGAAGGGGATGGGCAGTTTGAGTGTTTCGCCGACCTCTTTCAGGTAGGTGTTGATGCGGTGCAGGGATGACTGGGGCGTCAGATGCCCTTTTCCAATCATCTTTTCATGCAGGAAAGGGAATACCCAACGGCTGTTCCTCTCCTGGTATTTTTGCATGATCGTACGCATTTCGGGGGTGATTTTTACTTGCAGGGCGACTCCGGTCTTGCTGCGTATATAGTGGATATATTCGTCTTTTACATTCTCATGTTCCAGGAGGAATACATCGATGAAACACATACCCCGTGCATAGAAAAGGAAGAGCGCCAGTTGCAGGGCGTCCATCCGGCCCGGACGGTTGGTGAATTCCGGAAGTTCCGAGATTTTGTAGAGGGTAAGCCGGGTCAGCATACCTATTTTCTGCTTCGATAAGGCTCTTTTACGAGTGGGCGGAACAGCGATATGCACGCCTTCAAAAGGATTACCGGCAGGCAGGCTGAAATGCGGATCTTTCTTGATCCGGTTATAGATGGCTTTCAGGTTGCGCAGGTAAAAGTTCTGGCTGCCCCGCTTCAGTTGGTCGTTGCCCGACGCTTCGTCCTGCAACAGCCATATCCTGTATTGCTTGGCGATGTTGCTGTCCAGGTCGGAGAGCCTGAACTCGGCTGCCCTCGGTCCTAAAAAGACTGCAAACTTATTCCATGCACTTTGATAATTACCGGCTGTCCTCTCTTTGTCAGCCTCTTTCTTCTCACACATAAGCCGCTCTACGCAATCGCTTAACAATGGATCTTTTTCAATAGTTTCTATGTTCATCTCAATCAATAAATTTAGTTTGGCAAAAGTGCGTCTTATTTTATAGCAGAGGGGTTAAGAGAACAAAAAACACGGAGAAAAAGTTGTTGGCAGCCTGACAGGATTAAGTAGAGAGGTAAAATGTTGTAATGATTTAGCGAGAATGTAACAGCACTGAAATTCTGTGCTTCGCTTTTTGTTGAACAGCTCTGATTTATAGTAACTTTTTAAGTTCTTCCATATCAGGCAATGCATTTCTTAAACGTTCAGGCATATCCGTTACGGTCTTATACGTTACAACTCCCATTGGTTTATCGTAATCCCTTACAGCATATTCTACATATGCCTTGTCGGCACTTTTACATAATATGATGCCGATTGATTGATTTTCATTAGGCTTACGTACAAAATCATCAAGTATCCGAAGATACATATTCAATTGTCCAAGATATGCTGTTTTGAAAGGGCCTGTTTTTAGCTCGATTGCCACTAATGAGGATAGTTCTCTATTGAAAAATAAAAGGTCGATAATGTGAGTGTGTCCTAAAGCTTCAACACGGAATTGATTGCCTACAAATGTAAAATCCCGTCCGAAAGTCATAATGAAGTTCTTGATGTTTTGTACAATTTTATTTTCTACAATTCTTTCATCCACATCTTCGATGTCCCTTGCACCAAGTTCTTCTACATTGATGAAGTCTAACATATATTCATCTTTGAAAGTTAATATAGCCCGTCGGGCAAATTCTGCTGTAGGTAGTTTTGTCATAAAGTTATTGGGATACGAGCCTTGATTATGGTATATATCCTCTTTCATCAACTTCTTTAATGTGTCGACTTTTAATAACTCATTAGCACATAATTTTATATAGAAATATCGCTCTTCTAAAGTCTTTACTTGTGATAGAATTGCCGTATGGTGAGTAAAGCTGACTTTGAAGAACTCCTCTATAGGAAAGTCTTTGAAATCCGGCAGTTGCAACTGCCGGATTTTCGTAATACAATCATTATCGTTCTTATCTGATTGTATTTCGGCAGTCGTAACTGCCGAATTTGTATCCAACAACTGCCATTCTTCATAGAAAGTACGCATATTTTTGAGGTTTCGTTCTGAAAATCCTCTAAGACCAGGCAATTCCATTTGTAACTTGTTGCTAATAAAACTAATAGCGCTTGTCCCCCAATATCTATTTCGAGAGTTTTGGGAAATATAGCGTCCTATACCATAATACAAGGCCAATTGTTCTTTATTTATAATTTTTACAGCCTCGTACTGGCTTTGTAATATAGCCGTTTTTATAATTTGAACAGCTATTGTATATTTTGTTTCTAATGAATTATTATCCATATCTTATTACTTTATAATACTCGTTAAATCATGAACAAAAGTAATGCTTTTGTTTGGGATAAAATAATCTCTTGCAAAATAACTTGTCTCAACAACTATAATTGGGAATCTGTGTTCCACTTTCATTTTATTTTGTATCTTTGCGGCTGTAAATCATATAAGTATTCCGATGAAAATATCCAAGTAAGCCGGTTTCGACATAAACATTTGATCGTTGTAATTGCCATCTATCCGGTGGTGATTGTTTTGTCCGGCCTTTCCCCCTGTGCCATTCTTAGGCACGTTTGTGAATTATCCTTTTAGTTTTAATTTCTTAATCCAAAGAAAACTATGTGCATATCCGTACATCAGCTATGCTATGTTCATGCCGACAAAGAACCACTTTTTCAGAACATCGATTTAACAGTCAATAAAGGACAGCGCCAGGCGCTGGTCGGCAATAACGGTTCCGGTAAATCGACCCTGCTGCGTATTCTCGCAGGAAACCTGAAACCCTCTTCGGGGGAAGTCGTCTGTGCTTCCCAACCTTATTATGTGCCGCAACACTTCGGACAGTTCGACCACCTGACGGTGGCTGAAGCCTTACGGGTGGACGGGCCGATAAAGGCGCTCCATGCTATTCTTGCAGGCGACGCTTCGGTTGAAAACTTTACTCGCCTGAATGACGATTGGAGTGTGGAGGAACGTTGTCTCTCGGCTCTTGCCTTCTGGGATTTGGGGCATCTGCAACTGTCCCAGCCGATGCGTTCGCTGAGTGGAGGGGAAAAGACAAAGGTGTTCCTTTCCGGCATTTCGGTCCATACGCCGGAAATAATCCTGATGGACGAACCGACGAATCATCTGGATGCATCCAGTCGTGATAAACTCTATGAAATGGTTCGGACCGGACGTTCGACCCTGTTGGTTGTCAGCCACGACCGGACGTTGTTGAACCTGCTGCCTTGCATCTGTGAGTTGGAAAAGAACGGCGTAACCCTCTACGGTGGCAATTATGATTTTTACAGGGAGCAGAAAGAACTGGCCCTGATAGCGTTGCAGAATCAGTTGGATGAAAAGGAAAAAGAGTTGCGTCTGGCTCGCAAAATGGCTCGTGAAACGATGGAACGGAAGAATAAAGCGAATGCCCATAGCGATAAGACGAGTTTTAAGAAAGGCATTTCGCGGATGGCGGTCAATACGCTGAAAGATAAAGCCGAAAAGAGTACAGTCCGGTTGAATGATGTCCATGAGGAGAAGATCGCTTCCCTGCAAAGCTCGGTTGCGGAACTCCAAAACACGATCCCCGATATGCGTGCGCTTCAGACGAACTTCAATTCTTCCGCCCTGCACACCGGCAAAATCCTGATAACGGCTGAACAGGTTAATTTCGGCTATACCTCTTCCTCTCTGTGGCCGTCGCCGCTGGATCTCCGGATCAGGAGTGGAGACCGCGTTCATATCACCGGAAATAACGGGAGCGGGAAAACGACTCTGGTCCGGCTTTTGCTGGGCGAACTGGAACCGATGGTCGGGACGGTTACGCGGGCTGATTTCAGTTACCTCTATATCGACCAGGAATGTTCCGTGATCGATCCTGCCCTGACCGTGTTTGGACAGACCGAACGTTTCAACACCGAGCATAAGGCTGAGCACGAGTTGAAATCAATCCTGAACCGTTATCTGTTTCCTTACGGGACGTGGGATAAACCTGGCGCCTGCCTGAGTGGGGGAGAGAAAATCCGTTTGCTGTTCTGCTGCCTGATGATTGGCAATAATACGCCGGATCTGTTTATTTTGGACGAGCCGACGAACAATCTGGATATTAGGAGTGTTGAGATAATAACAGCGGCTATAAAGAGTTATAGAGGAACGGTACTGTTGATCTCGCATGATCTTTATTTTGTGAAAGAAATACAAATAAACCGCTCCATTAAACTTTTTAATTCCGGGCCTGTTATTAAGACATAGTGTTTTTCATGGTATTAGAATTAAGTTAGATTAGGTTATCCGTCCCGTTCGTGAGAATAGGGCGGTTTTTTTGTTATATATACTTTGCTGTGCTCCTTCAGGGTTTATATTTCGATGCCGTCAGGATGGCCTGGCTGTCGCTGTTCTGCATCAGGGCTTCGGGCGTAGTGTCTGTTTCCCTCATATATTTGTCGATAATCTGCCAGCCGATCCAACTGCCGATGTTTCCAGGAGCGTCGCCGGAGAGGAATGAGCAGGGCGTGCTTTCGAAATATTTGCCTGTGGTCATCTGGTCGGGAGTGTACAGGTGCTTGCGTTCTATGATCGCCTTCCAGAGGTTGGCTTCGTTTTCCTTGCACCAGTTATAGGAAGCCACGGTGTAGCCCATTAGCTGCTCGGGTGTCAGTTCGGGGAATGCCTGGTGAACCAGGTACTTTATTTTTCCTTCGTAGATCATACGGTCCAACAGTACGTTTTCTTTTCCTTCGAACGGATATTCGGACATCAGCCAGCCGGCCAGATAGTCGGGGACGATATGTCCGGGTGTCATCAGCCGGCGTTGGAAATCATAGAAGAACTCCTGGTAGAGCGGGTATTCTTCGCCCAGGTATTTGTCGATCGAGATAGACAGCAGGCTGTCACCGACCAGCACATTCTGGTTGAAGCCCGAAACATGCATGTAAACAGCCGGAATCTGCATGGACGGAAAACAGGCTTTCAGCCAGGCGAAACCGTTGCCTAATTGCTGCTCGATCTGTGATACGTCGTCGTACTGGCGGATAGCGTCGGCATACAGGCTTTTCAGCGTCGGCTCGGAATAGTAGCCTGTCAGTTTGTCGAAGAATCCGGGCATTGCCGGTGATTTCATATTCAGGATGCCTTTTCCGAGGATGTCGAGCATTAGGGGATATTCGCGGGCGATTTCAGCCTGCCGGCTTGTGTCGCCTGCACCGACTAGCTTGAAAAGCTCTTTATCGAACCGGTTGATTTTTACGGGAGCGGCCGATGTGACGGCAGCCGGGATATGTGTATTCTGTCCGTTACAACTAAACAGGTAGAATGACAGGGAAAGTACCAGCAGTAATTTTGATTTCATAAGACTTTCATTTGAGTTGACAATTGTCATCAATAATAACGGATGTCCTTACATTATATTGTATAATCCCTTCTTTGCATTCCTTTTAACGAATGTCGATGATTCGATTATTGGCAGATATGAGTTATTTGTGTCATTGCTTTCCAACAAGGCATCGCCTTGTGCCGCAGGCTCTCTTTT
>URZO01000036.1 GCA_900552465.1 uncultured Parabacteroides sp.
CGTACGTGGATAAGATCAAGGCCGTATATCCGTCAATCCAAAAGCTCTCGAACGACGAGCTTCGTGCAAAAACAGACGAGATCAAACAACGTATCCAGGACTATGTAGCCGATGAACGCGCCAAAGTGGAAGAACTGCGCAAAGGCATCGACGACAAGGAACTGGAAGAACGTGAAGCGATCTGGGCTGAAGTAGACAAGATCGAAAAAGAAATCACAGAAAAGATGGAAGTCGTACTGGAAGAATCTCTTCCGGAAGTATTCTCCATCATGAAAGATACGGCTCGCCGTTTCACAGAGAACGAAACGATCGAAGTGACAGCAAACGACTTCGACCGCAACCTGGCTACCAAATTCGACTTTGTGGAAATAGACGGCGACAAAGCCCTCTACCACAACCATTGGGTTGCCGGCGGTAACGAAATAACCTGGGACATGATCCACTACGATGTCCAGCTGTTCGGTGGTGTCGTTCTGCATAAAGGTAAGATTGCTGAAATGGCGACCGGTGAAGGTAAAACATTGGTGGCAACCCTGCCAGTATTCCTGAACGCGCTGACACGCAACGGTGTACATGTCGTAACTGTGAACGACTACCTGTCCAAACGTGACTCGGAATGGATGGGCCCGCTCTATATGTTCCACGGACTTTCCGTTGACTGTATCGACAAACACCAGCCGAACTCCGATGCCCGTCGTGCGGCTTACAATGCAGATATCACATTCGGTACGAACAACGAATTCGGTTTCGACTACCTGCGCGATAACATGGCGATCAGCCCGAACGATCTGGTACAGCGCAAACACAACTATGCAATTGTCGATGAGGTCGACTCCGTATTGATCGATGATGCCCGTACGCCGTTGATCATCTCCGGTCCGATCCCCCGCGGCGAAGAACAGTTGTTCGAACAGTTCCGCCCGAACGTGGAAGTGGTTGTCAATGCACAGAAAGACCTTTGCTCCAAATTCCTGATCGAAGCCAAGAAGAAAATGGCAAGCAGCGACCAGAAAGAGGTGGAAGAAGGTTCCATCCAGCTCTACCGCTCTTTCAAGGGATACCCGCGCAACAAGGCGCTTATCAAATTCCTGAGCGAACAGGGCGTTAAGGCCCAGATGTTAAAGACGGAAGAATACTTCATGTCTGAAAACATGCGCCACATGCACGAAGCGACAGACGAACTGTACTTCGTGATCGACGAAAAGAACAACAGCATCGAACTGACAGATAAAGGTATCGACCTGCTGACCGGTAACTCGGACGACGCGACATTCTTCGTATTGCCCGATATCACCTCACAGCTTTCCGAACTGGAGCACATCCAGAACGAAGAAGAAAGACAGGCCAAGAAAGACGAACTGCTCGCCAACTATTCTGTCAAGAGCGAACGTGTGCATACGATCAACCAGCTGTTGAAGGCTTACACCTTGTTTGAAAAGGACGACGAATACGTGGTGATGGACAACAAGGTCATGATCGTCGACGAACAGACGGGTCGTATCATGGACGGACGCCGTTACTCGGACGGTCTGCACCAGGCTATCGAAGCCAAGGAACGTGTGAAAGTGGAAGCTGCCACACAGACATTCGCAACGATCACCTTGCAGAACTACTTCCGTATGTATCACAAGCTGGCAGGTATGACCGGTACGGCTGAAACGGAAGCAGGCGAATTCTGGGACATCTATAAACTGGATGTTGTCGTGATCCCGACAAACCGCCCGATCGCCCGTAACGATATGAACGACCGCATCTACAAGACCAAGCGCGAGAAGTATAACGCCGTAATCGAAGAGATCGTGCAGTTGACCGAAGCCGGACGTCCGGTACTGGTCGGTACAACATCCGTCGAAATCTCCGAATTGCTGAGCCGTATGCTTACGATGCGTAAGATCAAACATAACGTATTGAATGCGAAGTTGCATCAGAAGGAAGCCGAGATCGTAGCAACAGCCGGACAAACCAGTACGGTGACAATCGCTACCAACATGGCCGGTCGTGGTACCGACATCAAGTTGTCGCAGGAAGTAAAAGCTGCCGGCGGTTTGGCTATCATCGGTACGGAACGTCACGAAAGCCGCCGTGTAGACCGCCAGTTGCGTGGTCGTGCCGGACGTCAGGGTGACCCGGGTTCTTCTGTATTTTTCGTTTCTCTGGAAGACGACTTGATGCGTCTGTTCGCTTCCGAAAAGATTGCCGGACTGATGGACAAGTTAGGATTCAAGGAAGGCGAAGTACTGGAACACAGCATGCTGAGCAAGTCAGTGGAACGTGCACAGAAGAAGGTGGAAGAAAACAACTTCGGTATCCGTAAACGCCTGTTGGAATACGACGACGTGATGAACTCACAGCGTAATGTAATCTACACCCGCCGCCGTCACGCCCTGATGGGAGAACGTATCGGACTGGACGTGTTGAACACGATTTATGATACTTCCGTTGCGATCGTCGACCAGCATTCGGATGGCGACTACGAAGGCTTCAAGCTGGAACTGTTCAAGACGTTCGCTATGGAATGCCCGTTCACAGAAGAGGAATTCAAGAGCGAAAAGGCGGATAAACTGGCCGACAGACTGTTCGACGAAGCGCTGCAACTGTTCAAACGCCGTATGGAACGCATGACACAGGTTGCCAACCCGGTTATCAAACAGGTTTACGAACACCAGGGAGCGATGTATGAAAACATCATGATCCCGATCACAGACGGCAAACGCATGTATAATGTTTCCTGCAACCTGAAAGAAGCATACGAAACAGAAAGCAAAGCCATCACAAAGGCATTCCAGAAATCAATCGTCCTGCATACAATTGACGAAGCCTGGAAAGAACACCTGCGTGAAATGGACGAACTGCGCCACTCGGTACAGAACGCCAGCTACGAAAACAAAGATCCTCTGTTGATCTACAAGCTGGAATCATACAATCTGTTCAAGAACATGGTAGATGTAATGAACCGCAAGACAGCAGCCGTCCTGATGCGTGGTCAGATCCCTGTCCGCGAAGAACCGACCGAAGAAGAAAAGCAGGCTATGGCAGCCCGCCAGGCAGCAGCCGAAGAAGCAGCCCGCCAGCGTATCGCCATCCAGAAAGCCGAGGCCGAACGTCATCAGGACATGAGCAAATATCGTGCAGTAAAAACCGATATCTCCGGCAACAACGATCCGGAAGCCCGTGCCCCGCAACAGCCGCGCCAGGAACCGGTTCGTGCCGAAAAACGTGTAGGTCGCAACGATCCTTGCCCTTGCGGAAGCGGTAAGAAATACAAGAACTGTCACGGACAGGGTTTATAATCCTCTCCCTTCTATAAACAAAGGCGGCCCAAAAGGTCGCCTTTGTTGTTTCGAAAAAATAACATTGCCAAAATATCATTTTGTCAGATTATTCGTATATTGGAGGCCAATAAACCATTAAATACTAACAATATGATCATCGGAATTCCTAAAGAGATTAAGAACAATGAGAACCGCGTGGCACTTACACCCGCCGGTGCAAAGGAGTTGGTAACACGAGGACACACCGTGTATGTACAGCATACAGCCGGTGAGAACAGCGGATTTCCGGATGCAGCCTATGAGGCGGCAGGCGCCCTGATCCTTCCTACTATCGGAGATGTTTATAAAATTGCCGAGATGATCGTCAAAGTAAAAGAACCTATCGCAGCTGAGTATCCCCTCGTGCGAAAAGGACAATTAGTATTCACCTATTTCCATTTCGCTTCCGACGAAAAGCTGACATTAGCCATGATGGAAAGTGGCGCTATCTGCCTGGCATACGAGACAGTCGAGAATCCGGACGGCACGCTTCCGCTACTGATCCCCATGAGCGAAGTGGCCGGCCGTATGTCCGTGCAGGAAGGCGCCCGTTTCCTTGAAAAGCCACAGGGCGGAAAAGGTATCCTGCTGGGTGGCGTTCCGGGTGTCAAGCCTGCCAAAGTGCTGGTGTTGGGCGGCGGCGTGGTCGGACATAACGGAGCCTTGATGGCTGCCGGCATGGGTGCGGACGTCACGATCGCCGATATTTCCTTGCCACGCCTGCGCTATCTGGACGAGATCATGCCGGCCAATGTCAAGACATTATATTCTTCCACCCATAACATCGAACAGGAACTTCCGACAACCGACCTTGTGATCGGTGCCGTGCTAATTCCGGGAGCGAAAGCGCCCCATCTCATAACCCAGGAGATGCTCAAGTTGATGAAGAAAGGCAGTGTGCTGGTAGACGTCGCCATCGACCAGGGCGGCTGCTTCGAGACCTCACACCCGACGACCCATGCCGATCCGATCTTCGAAGTGGAAGGGATCGTACACTATTGTGTAGCCAATATTCCGGGAGCCGTTCCGCAGACTTCCACCCTCGCCCTCACCAACGCCACGCTTCCCTACGTCCTGAAGTTGGTGGACAAAGGATGGCGAAAGGCTTGCGAAGAAGACAAAGGGTTGGCACTGGGCCTTAATATAGTGGAAGGGAACATCGTCTATCCGGCAGTGGCAGAAGCGTTTGAGCTGCCATGTTCCACAGCTCTATAAAATGACACAAACAGCATAGAATATATAGGGGCAGCGAAAACGTTGCCCCTTCATATTCTTTATAAATCTAAAAAAACACAAAATCCTTTTGTCCCTTACATGACACTTACTACCTTAGCCAAACTAATTTTAAAAATACATTTAATCACCATGAAGAAAATTATCTTATTACTGGCTTTTTGCCTGAGCGTAGGCAATTTATTCGCTCAAGACGCGAACGCAGACAAACTGCGTGAAGAAGGAGATGCAGCCATGACTGCCAAAAACTATCCCGAAGTTGTAGCTAAGTACAGCGAATTTCTGAAACTGACGAACTATGAAGACGAAAGCCGTATCTTTAACTGCGCATTTGCCGCATACAATGCCAAACAGTATGACGATGCCATCAAATTCTACGACATGGCCATCCAGAAAGGCTACAAAGCCGACGACGCTTACGTAGGAAAGGCAATGTCTTTGCGTAGTCAGGACAAAGCAGCTGATTTTACAGCTACAGTCGAAGCTGGTCTGAAAGCAAACCCACAGAATGCAAACCTCGAAAAGCTGTTATACGCTTATTGCATGAAAAAAGGACAGGCTGCCCAGAAAGCAGGTAAGATGGACGAAGCGGAAGAACTGTTTAAAGACGTATTGGTTGTCGGCAACAAGACATACAAAGGTAACGCCCTTTACAGCCTCGGTGTGATGTTCTACAATACAGGCGCTAAAATCCTGGCAGACGCTACTCCGATCGCAACATCCGACCCTGACAAATACGCTGCCGAAAAGAAAAAAGCAGATGCCCAGATGGCAAAAGCAAAAGGCTACTTGGAACAGGCAATCGCCCTGAATCCGGCTGACGCAAACTCCAAGAAGATTCTGGACGCTATCAATGTAGCAAAATAAACAAGGAGAATCCATAACTTTAAAAGAGGCAGTTCCAAACGGTTTTGGAACTGCCTTATTTTTCATACAGCCCCAACATCTTCCGGAGCAAGCCGCGTATCTCTTCCCGAAGAGATACCGGACGCAACACCTCCAAATGCTCCCTATGCCATAACAGACGCTGGACAAGATCGTACGACGGCCGCAAATAGTATCGGAAAACGACATAATCATCCGCCACCTCCAACTCCTCCTGCGAAGGATGGAGCGGGACAGAGCGCATATAATCCGCCTGGTTTTGATAGACCTTCAAGACCACCTCTTCCGGTTGCTTGTCATCCCGGATGATACCGAAACAATCCTGATAGAATCCTCCCGGAGTCATATCGGGAGAAGGGACCGCCCACTTCTCTCCTATCCTCAGTTGCCCCATCCGTTCCAAAGCCAATACCCGCGTTTGGCTATGATCCAAATATTCGCCGATTAGATACCACCGCTGTTCGAACATCCGGACAAAACAAGGAATCAGCTCAAAAGTGAAAGTCTTGTCTTTGGCATAATAGGAAGTATAGTTGAAGCAGACCACCCGTCCTTTGTCAATGGCATCCAACAAGAGATGCAACCACTCGACTCCGGTCGGGACCTCCTGCAACATGATTTTCTCTCTATGTTTTACCGCCAGCGCGGAAAGATTGTTCACGTGAATGCTGCCCAACAGGTATTTGAAGATCGGATTGTCGCGGATCTCCTCCGGGTTCACCAAATGATATTTCTTCAGACGTGGGTCGAAGTCGATATCTACTTGGAAGGTCGAGGCGATATATCTCCGATCTCGGTCGAAAGTCCGTGGCAAAATCTCTTCCCCCTCATAGTTCAATGTATACTCCAAAAAGCGCGTGTTCAACTCCTTCAATGACATATCTCCATAATCAATGAAAGTCCCCACGATCCAAAGGCAACGCTCGTTTTTGTTCATAAGCCGATACAGATTTTTATTCTTGATACGAAAGTAAAGATGATTTTCCATTTTCCCAAAACAGGGACAGGGCAGAATATATCGACGATCACGGCTACCTGTGGAGAGCGGATCGCAACACCCCACTATTCCCTATCGAAATGGGGAATATACCCCACTTAGGTGGGTAACATACCCCACCACACTGGGGAATACACCCCACCGTAGCGGGTAAAAGTTATACATTTGGTAGAATCAGCAAGTTATTACAATCAGGTACGTAATCCTACCAAGCGTATCGTTCTACATATTGGTCGAAAGCCGGTTCGGCATCGATTCCGAGCCGTATAAAGATACTACGGATGAGATTTTGTTCCTCAGGCATAATGAATCGTTCCTTTTTTCGGATACGATAAAGAGTTCCTTTGCTAAAACAGGCATTAATGGACCGTCTGACAGCAACCGCCTTGTTATGGGGGAGATTGTCCAATAAGCGGGTCATGCCCAAGGCGTACTGGGTCATTCGTTCCTCCTTGAAAAAGGGGCAGGAATCCGCTTGCGGCGTTGTGCAAGCAGGGTTGACGATCGAAAAAACTTTCCGTTCGGGTGTGAGTTGTTGCGAAGCAAGGTAGCGCAGGCACTTTGCGGCGTGTCTGCATTGCCCGTCCATGCAATAGGCAAAACCGTTGGGGACGGATTCAAATTTTGATTCAGGTTCCATGATGTCGTGTTGTTTATGATTGAACAAAAGTACACAAAAATCAGAGCATCAATAATTTTTTCGTCCAATCCGCAAGAAATATAGGAATATTAAGAATCACATCATCTTCATATCATCACATCTTTCTAACATAATTTCCCACACCTCGGACGCTTTTTGTCTCACCAAACCAATTCTTTTGCGGAAAAACAAAGAGATTTGTTATGAAAAAGAGATTAGAAAAGAAAGGTTGATTACATTAGAAACATAGAATAAGAGAACATTTGCAATAAAAATATAGGAAAAAGAAAGTTATGAATCGAATAAGATTACTAAATTTGTGGCAATCCGTGACGGCTTCCAAGCGAGGAAAGTCAAGCGGAGGACATAAAAGAAGCAAAAAAGCGTTTACGATATTATTCCCGACTTAGGAAATCGGCAAAATTTTACTATCGGGGAATAATAGGCAACAAACGCTCATGCTGAGTTGTATATATAAGGAAACCGTTCGGTTTCTATACATACAATATAAGCGTGAGCTGTTGCTCTGTTATCTCGATAGTGGGTGTTTGCCGATACCTCTAAGTCAGATATGGGGCGATGGGCTTGCGCTTTTTTATCATAGAAAGAGAACTAAAACATAAATAATCACAAAAATCATGACAATGCGTTGTCCTAAATGTGGAAGGTTTGTTGAAGGAAATGAAACATTATTTTCTGATATATCAGAAGGTTGTAAGATGCTTTTCAAAGGGGCATCTATGGTTTCCGGTCGTTTAAAAAATATTCCGGTAGTAAATATTCCAGGAATGCTGGTTTCCTTTGGATGCCATTGTATATCAGAATGTATTCCGGAAGAACTTATGAAATACAAATGTTCTTGTGGGTATTCTTGGATAAAGAAAATAAAATAAATTATAGACCATATCATGGAAACAACTAAGACATTAGCTTCGATGTTTGAAGCTAACAAACTGGTATTAGAAAAGGAATTAGCAAGCTTATCCTTGCCGAAAGATGCAAATAAAGTACAAGATATTGTAAGTAGGTACTTGAATAAAATGTTTGATGAAAATAGTGATTTTCGTCAGAGTTTAACATTATCTGAAGATTATATTTTAAATGCAGCAATCGAGTTATTGAATGTCCAACAAAATATAGCCAAGGAGATTACAATTGAAATGAATGAAGATTTTGTCAATTCTCCTATCGGAGATGAGAGTAAAATTGGTTTGAAGAAAGAGAAATTTCCTTACGCTTTAGCTGGTTCTGCTTTAGGTACAGCCGTCGGAGGTGTATTAGGCACTTGGGCTGCTTTGTTTGGAGCAGTTGCCGGAACTGCGATTGTTTTATATGTTTTTTCAACTCGCCAAGAATCTATTGTACAAGAAAAAAGTCAAAATACAGTATTTGTAATGGAACCTCATGTATTTACAGATATTGTAAAAAATATATGTGAAAAGATCGATTATCTGATAGAGGTCTTTAGAACTCAAGTTCAGAATATAAAGCATACATATTCTCATGAAAATAAAATATCCCTAAAAAAAGATTATTTCTTTTTGATAGATGCAATTCAAAATCTATTAATTGCAGCAGAATCGAAAGACGGGGATGTAAATTTTCAATTAGAAGATTTATTAATCCATATTAATTTAGTTTCTAAAGCATTGGAGAGTTATGGATTAGAGTTTATCGATGGTAAAATTGTAAATCGAAAGAAATAATGAAAGAGCTGCAAGATATTAAAGTACCCGACAGAAATAAGCATCGATATATTGTAGGAATTGATTTCGGACATGGAGAGACTTCTGCATGTGTAACCGAAATAGATTGGGATGCAACAGCAGGTACAAATAAAATGAATGATAGCGATGTCATTTTTGATGAAAACGGGCATAAAATTATTGTTTCAGCTATTGCTATGACTTTAGATGGCTGTCAATTTGAAAAAGGAGAAAATGTTTTTAAGATTGATGCTCCTTCTAATTTCAAATTCAGAATCAATTTCAAAAAAGCTCCAGTTGATATATGTGGGAAAGATGAGAAATTGATGATAGAATACATGAGAATTATATATGGTATAATACGTGAAAGATATCCAGAATTAGAAGATGATAATCATATTGTTTATATAGCCAGACCCGCAGGAGAAGTTTGGATAAAAGCAAAAGAAGTTTATAAAAAAATGGCATTGAAAGCGAATATTCCGTTGGCAGGATTGACATCAGAATCGCGAGCTGCTATTTTTTACGCAATGCAAAAGTCCTTTTTTGCGAAAAATATTGGCAATGGTGTCATGGTATTTGATTTAGGGTCAAGCACATTAGATTTTACATATTATAATGCAAAAACTGGTGAAGTCATAGATGGAGGTGATCTTATAGGGGGAGCTGAAGCAGATGAGGTTATATTTAAGAAAATTTTGGAAGAACCGGATGTCAGAACTTTTATTCAACATCATCCAGATTATGAGCATCAGATTTTGTTTAAAGCAAGAAAAATAAAGGAAGAGATATATTCGTTTTCTCAATATAGTATGCCTCATACATTATCTTTAGCTGATTTTGTAAGGCGAGATTGGCCGGACTATTCACAGTACAACAAGGTCTCTACAACGATATATGAAAATGCGCAAGAATTAACGGATTTGCTGGAAACGAAAATTCAATATTATAGCAGAATACGAACTGCTCTACTTAAATTCAGAGAAGAAAAACTGAAAGAGCGACCTCTTAATGGCGTTATTTTAGTTGGTGGAGCCTCTGTTATGAATTTTATTGAACCCCTAATCCGAGAATGTTACGGCTTATCAGAGAAACAGGTAAAAAGGGATAGAGAACCGTCATTGACAGTTTCCCGCGGCATTGCTTTGTTAGGAAAAGCTGATTGCATGTCAGTAGTATTGCAAAAAAAACTAATAGAAAGAGCTTTCCCTGTTGATAAAGCTCGAATCATAGTAAAATATATTGGAAGACCGGGACGAGCTGGAGGTATTGTATATGGAAATTTACCATTAAAATTTACTGATGCAATCTGGGATTGGATATCTTCGGAAATTTATTTCTTTAAATATTATGGGGGAAACATGAGCCTGTATAGTTTAGAGTATAATATAAAACGTAAAATCAGTGACAACATAGGTGCATTAAAACTTATGGCATCAAATGCTTTACAAGATGTTTTAACAAATGAATTGGAGCAAATACGTGAAGATTTGAATGAAATTATTAATCTCTATTCTCCAGGAAGTGGAATTCAACGTTCAAATATGCAATTGAATATGAATATTGAAAATCGGTTAAACTGGTCACAAGTTATAGATCCTATAATTTCAAAATGTATAGATGCGATACAACAGCAACTTATCAACAATGTAAAAAAAGCGTTATGGATTGCTTTAGGGGTATTCTTGTGGGGAATTTTTTCTTTGGTCTACTATGCAGGGAAAACACTTTATCTCAAATTCATTAAATCAGAGACTAAAAAAGAGCTTGAAAGACAGAAAATGGAAGAAGAAATGAAAAAAAAGCCATTGGATAAGTCTATGCGAGAGAAAGCTTTTAAGAAAGTATCCGAAATGGAATCTGAAATAAAAACAGAGATGAAATCACTTATATATTCTCAATTAATTTCAGATCCTTGGTTTTGTGCTTCAATTGGAAAACAATCAGAAAAATACATTGAAGAGATTGTGCTTCAAAATATAGAAAAGGTAAAAATAGAAATAGAGTAAAATCATGAGTAACGAATTACAAATTAGTGCCCAACAATTTGATCCTATTGCACGAATGCTGGCAGCTAATGCTATGTCTCAATCTCTTTCTTTCTGTACTGAGAGGAAGTATTTAGATAGTATTAGCGAACATAACAGTGAATTTCAATTAGTTGAACAGCCGACAAGGAATATAAGCAAGGAACCTTATTGGATAAGGATAACTCAAATAGGCAGACCCCTAAATGATAAAATAGAAGATTGTTTTACTGCAATTCAAAAGATATTGTCTTCTTGTTTTTTACCTTATAAATCGCAATTGATATTTCTTGTACACAATGAAAATAAAATTTCCAATCTATATTTGGGGATCCGACCTATTGGAGGAGATATTATCAATGATTCATTTGCTGAAAACTTAAATCAATTTATAAGAGGTATTTGGCCAGGAATACAAAGCGAACAAGTAATAAATGTGGATTTTTTACAAAAAAAGATGCAACAAGGTCAAAATGCATATAATTCCATATATAGTTTAACCGGTATTCCTTCTATGGAAGATCAATATAAATCTACATATCCGGCAACTATTGACAAATTGATTGCTGGCATGCATAATGAAGATTTCACATATATGGTAGTTACAGATCCACTACCTGAAAATGAAATTGATAGTATTTTATATACCTGCCGTGATTTAAACGGCCAAGCTGAATCTTTGAAATCATTCAATTTCTCAGAAAGCGAAACCAGTTCTAAATCAATATCTGAGTCTCTGTCTAAAAAGGATTTGTCTACAACAAGTAGAAAAGTTTTAACTACTCTTGGAGGTGTTTGTTCTGTCTTAGGTGCAGTTTTTTACGCTATAAACCCTGTAATTGGTATGGGAATAACAGGTATTGGAGGTATATGTACTAGTTTTATTCCAACTAAGAATAATTCAGAAAGTTACTCTAATAGTCAAACTCAAACAATTAGCCAAAACATTGTCAATAAAAATATAGAATCAATATCCGAACATCTTTTTTACCATTCCAAAAGATTTGAAACAGGAAAAGCGATCGGTAGTTGGAAAGTTGGAGTTTATTTAATGGCTAACACAAAACCGGTAATAGAATGCGCATCAATTCAGTTAAGATCTATATTGAGTGGAGAAGAGTCTATCTTTGAACCGATTCGTATAAATGAAATTACAAAATATGTATACGGGGATCGTTTTAATAGTTTTGGAAATTTTGTATCTCCGAGACTTTATATAAATGTGAATGACAGGTTATTTAGTCATCCGTTTGGTAATCATTTCACAGAACTCAAAACCGTCCTTACAACCAAAGAACTTTCCTACTTGATTAATTTTCCATTGCGCTCCGTGCCTGGCATCAGCGTGATTGACAGTTCGCCTGAATTTAGCTTGAATTTGCCCGAGAAAAAAGAGGACAAGACGATTGGTATCGGAAAGTTACTTTATGGAGGTTCGCCAACGAATATGGAGTATCACATCCCTGTAAGTTCACTTTCTCGTCACACTTTATTATCAGGCATTAACGGTAGCGGAAAGACAAATACGGTACAAGCTGTTTTGAATAGTATTAAAGGTGAAATCCCCTTTTTAGTGATTGAACCGGCAAAGACGGAATATGTGGATTGGGCATTGCAATATAATAAGGAACATCCGGAAAATCCAATTGATATTTATATTCCCGGTTGCAAGAAATATAAGACAGGTTTTGTTCCCCAAAAGTTGAAATTAAATCCGTTTGAGTTGGTTTGGTTGAATGAAGAACAGGTACCGAATGTATTGACACACATCGACCGTTTGAAATCTACTTTTGCTGCGGCATTTCCGATGTATGATATTCTTCCGGTCTTAATGGAGGATTTGATCTATACCGTATATCAGAACAAATCGACAGACTGGTTAGGAAGAGAACCCAAATTCGGAGAAACTTTACCTCCTACATTAAACAGTATGAGTATAAGTGTAGACAAAGTGATTTCTAACCGGCAATATGAAGAACGTATCGAACGGAATATGAAAGCGTGCCTTAATACCCGTATTGATAGTTTGAAACGAGGATGGAAAGGCGAAATGCTGAATACAGTCCATTCTACACCGTGGAATGAGTTGTTCGAGAAGCCATGTGTAATCAATTTGTCATACGTGGGCGACGATGTGGACAAGTCCTTCTTTATGGCATTGATCCTTCAGTTCTTATATGAGTATCGTTCGGCATTGGCAGAGACAGGAAAGATCGACTTTAACGATAATAGTTGTAAACATCTTACTGTTATAGAAGAGGCACATCGTGTAATGGCTAAATGTGACAATCAGGAATTGCCTCAGTATAAATCAGCCATGATGTTCAGCAATATGCTTTCGGAAATCCGCGCATACGGAGAAGGTATGTTCTTGGTGGATCAAGTGCCGACAAGATTGATACCTGATGCTATCAAGAACACGAACTTAAAGATCACACACCGATTGGTTGCCGAAGATGATTGTAAGGAGATTGCTGAATCTATGGGATTGAGTGAAGAACAACGGAAAGTCATTGCTAAACTGATGACTGGACAATGTATCGTTTCCAATTCTTTATCTACTGATACGTATTGGGTGAAAGTCAATAAAATGAAATAATATGGGATGGTTTAATCATAACATAGAGGGATTGAATCCTTTTAATAAGGAATTGGAATCTCCTGTTCTTTCTTTGGAGGAAAAAGCATATTTGAGAGAGTTCGACATTTCTGAGCAATTTGATTTATTTCGGGATCGTTTATCTGAGATAAGTGAATCAAAAGATATATCTCAAAAGCAATTATTAAATGCGTTGGATCCTTCTATGAAAGAGGAGTTCTTGGCAAAAGAATATGAGGAATTAAAGGGACAAGTAGAGTTATCTCATGAAGATTATTTGAAGATAAAAGATTTCGTGTCTGATCATAATTTGGATATCAAAGTAGATGATGGAAATATTCAATTAACCAATAAGGATGGATTATCTGTTGTTTCTTTGAATCCGAGTACAGAGACAGGAGAAGTTTTCATCGGAGAGCATCGCTTCGGTCGTTCCTATAATGAATATTCCGGTGTACAAAGAGGAGAATTTCGTTTGTCTGATTATCAGATTCAAGATGTTTTCGAGGTTTATGGTCCAAATAGTAAATTAGAGGGGAGTAGTAAAATTGTTGAGATAAATGGAAAACGATATGAGGTTCCTATCGGAATGAAGGAGGGGTTATATCATGGAATGACTGTTAGGCTTCATGGAAATCCTGATTTCTCTAACAGTGCGGTAGATACAATATCTATAAAATCGGACGCTGTAGTGAGAGAATCTCCTTCTCATAAGCGAGAGGCTACGCAAATCTTGGCCAAAAATTATATGGAAGGTAAATATCCGGAAGGGACTTTTACTCCTCAACAAGAAAAGGAATTAGCCGATGTCTTCAATGGGAAAAAAGCGGAGACTATATCCGGATTGACCCCTCATCATGTGGGAAATGCGGAGATGCAATATGTGCCAAAGGAGTTACATTCAAAAGTCTCTCATTTAGGCGGTAGTTGGCTAATGAATGAAAAGAACTACTTTAGAGGATTTGAAAGGGATAGCATAGAATCAAATGAGAGAGCTAAATTTACTACTGAACAAGTTGAATATATACGGGAAATTCAGCCTTTGAATGATTTAAATTTATTAATCTCTCGCATTGACGAGGTATCAGCTTGTAAACCTCCTAAGGCTATAGATTCAGATAAGGAAGTTGCAGCATTGTTAGAAGCGAAGTTGGAAGAGATTAATCCCATTTATTTAGAAGCCCCGCATGATAACATTCAAATTGAGGAAATATCAGATGCTTTGATTCAAATAGAAGGTGTTGATTATGAAAGCTGGAAAGAACTTTCTTTGGATGAAAGGAAGAATATATTGCATGAAATAGAAAATCAAGTTGCAGTTATTACACATCGCCCACCATGTGAATTGGTCTTTAAGGATTTAGGGGAAGGTCATTTGGGGTTCTACACTATTGGGACCAATCGAATTACAATTAATGAAAACTATGTCGCTTCTGATTCCTTTGCGGATTACCAAAAGACTTTAGATACACTGATTCATGAAGGACGTCATGCTTATCAAGATTATAATCTGCATAAGCGAGAAGTGCATCCCCGTCAAGGAGATATTTCGAATTGGGTATTGAATGAATTCAATCATGGTTATCAAGATGTAAAACATTGTGGCTTTAAGGCCTACCAATTGCAGCCTATAGAATCGGATGCACGAGCCTTTGCCGAGGATGTATTGAAACAATATCAAGAAAAAATTGCCTAATGGAAAAGATAAAAGAAATATTATTAAAGCGAGGTTATCCGGAAAAGCAAGCGACAACGGTTGCAATCGATTTGCTGGATATTGACAAGCAGTTACAAGGTGCATTATATGATTGGTTGGAAAACGAAAAAGAAACCGACTGTCAAGTAGCGGGATTCAAATTGTCTGAGTTAAAGCATAAGTTTGATATGACTTATCCTGCAGCCTTATTAACAATGGATTGGCTTATCAAAGAACCGGAGTTAGCAACTAAAAGTATTAATCAAGGAATAAAATAAGGAGTATGGCAACATTTTTATTAACCCCCAAATGTAACATTCCATTGAGTCACGGAATGAAAATAGAAAAAGGAACACTCCCTTTTATTGTCGAAATACCGACGAATCATCTACCCTTTGATTCTATTGCGTCAAAGAACATGGTCAAAAATTGTCTTTTGGCCAGGGGGATCGACATTTCCGGACATGAAAGTATATTAAGTGGAGCTTATTTTGATTTCAAGAAGATGTAATGATAGATTTTGTTACTCGTTTCTTACAATCCGGTTGGATTCAAAAAGCCGCAAAATATGCATATAATCCCAGACGGCTGAAGGCATTGGTTCTTCAGTT
This sequence comes from uncultured Parabacteroides sp., assembly GCA_900552465.1. Classification (GTDB taxonomy): domain Bacteria; phylum Bacteroidota; class Bacteroidia; order Bacteroidales; family Tannerellaceae; genus Parabacteroides. Next base: position 15,706 of record URZO01000036.1, read on the forward strand.
AGGGATTTATTTGTCAAAGAAAGGCACTACACGTTTAAAGGAGCAGACGAAACTATTATATAGTTATCTGAAAGATGTCGCTACGGGCAAGTATAAGGATTATCATACCAATAGTTTGATCTTTATGGTTGCGGCAACCATTTATCTGATCACTCCGGTTGATTTTGTTCCGGATATACTACCACTTGGATTGATGGATGATATGATGATTATTGTCTGGACCATGAATGTATCAGCGGATGAGTTGAAACGGTATAAGAAAGCTGTTATAGATAATGATAAAAAGAATATAGAAATATAATTAAATTATTTCAGAAAACATGAAATCAATATTAATTACAGTTGGAACAGCCGCCAATCGAGTTGTGCGGAATACGCTTAGACAACAAATAGGGCAGGTATTTGATTTTATCTATACAGAATCAGAGGATGGAAAAGAGGTGCAGGAAGAACTGCCAGAAGAGTATTTGAAACAATGGTGCAAAGAGCCGGTGACTATAGTCTTGTTTGTTACGTTAGGTGGAGAAACAGGACGTGGAATTTCTCTTCGTATTGTGGAACAATTAAAATCGTATAATCTATTTTATTATTTTTGGGGTACACTTCCATTTCTTTTTGAAGATAAAAAAAGAATAATAAATGCAATAGAAACTCTTAAGACTATCACCAAAATAAAAAATCGTTGCTTTATTTTGGTGCAGAACTATGAAAAAATTAGGGTTGAGCTTTATGGTTTATCTATAGATAAAGCTTGGGAATATGCAAATCTGGAACTTATGATACCTATTACAAAAATTATGATTATTCATAATTGGTTGACTGATGTAGAACGTAAAAACGAATCAGAAAACGATCTGAATGAGTTAATTAATAATGCAGAAAATGGTAATGTTTATACACAAGTTAAATTAGGAAAAATCTATTATTGTAATCAAGATTTTGAAAAGGCTATCGCTTGGTTTAAGAAAGCAGTAGAGCAAGGAAACGATGATGCACAATTTGGTTTAGGACTATGTTATGAGTTTGGATTTGGATTAAAGGATGAGGAACAAGCTGGTGAATGGTATAAAAAATCGGCTGATCAAAAAAATAGATTTGCACAGGAGTATTTGAAATATTTTGGTTTAACGAATTGTGTCGTTAAATGGATATAATTAATTTGTATGAATTATGGATATTTTAGCAAAACAAGTAAATGACTACTTGAAAAACAAGTTCAGTAAGCAGGCCGAAAACTGCTCGATAAGTAGATGCTCGCCTACTTACTAAGCAGACACACAAACTACTTATCAAGTAGTTTCCGGTCTACTCAATAAGCAAATCGGGGACTACTTGAAAAAATACCGGAAGATATCGTTTCCGTTCGCATAAATCAACAAGGCGAACAGGAGGAACATGCCGGTGATCTGCGCATATTCGAGGAACTTGTCGCTCGGCTTGCGGCGGGCGATTACTTCGTAGATCAGGAACATCACATGTCCGCCGTCCAATGCCGGAATAGGCAGAATGTTCATAAAAGCAAGGATGATGGAAAGGAATGCCGTCCGCATCCAGAATGTCTGCCAATCCCATTCGGCAGGGAACAGGTTACCGATCGTTCCGAAACCACCCAGGCTGGAAGCGCCTTCTTTAGTAAAGACATATTTCATGTCGCTGACATAGCCTTTCAGCGTATTCACACCCAGCATAACGCCGGCAGGGAATGATCCGAAGAAACTGTATTTGCGTGTCACAGTCTGATACACATCAAAAGGAGAAACAGGATAAACTCCCATCTTGCCTGCCGTATCGACGTGAAGCGTCAACGACTGCGGAACACAAGCACGGTAGAGTCCGACCGTGATGTCTTTATCCTTATTCTGCGCCAGTATTTCTCCCACTTCATAGAAAGAGGGCGTCATAACACCGTTGATCGACACGATACTATCTCTCGGTTGCAACCCGGCATCGGCGGCAGGAGAATGACCTTCGGCAAGTTCACGCACCACCATCGGGAAACGGTAAGAGGCAAAGCCTTTCTTGTCACGCATAACGCGTTGTGCCATATCTCCGGGGATAGGTATTATCGTTTCCACACCATCGCGCAGGACTGTTACCGTCTGCGCATTGAGCACGTGGCGGAAGCAATCTTCTCCGAAACGTTCCAGTTCCGTATCATCAGCCCGCAAAAGGACGTCACCGTCACGGAAGCCTACGTTATGGAAAGTTTCGCTGTAATCCATACCCGCCTTCACGTTCTTCAAAGGCAGGTATGTATCGCCCCAAGTGAACAACACCATCGAATAGATAAAGAGAGCCAGCAGGAAATTGAACAACACGCCGGCGATCATAATCATCAACCGTTGTCCGGCAGGTTTGGAGCGGAACTCGTAAGGCTTGGGCGGCTGTGCCATCGCCTCTTTGTCCATGCTCTCGTCTATCATACCGGAGATCTTGCAATAACCTCCCAAGGGAAGCCAGCCGACACCGTATTCCGTTTCACTATTTTTAGGCTTGAACTTGAATATCGAAAACCAGGGGTCGAAGAAGAGGTAGAACTTCTCCACCCTGACCTTAAAGATACGGGCAAAGATAAAATGCCCGAACTCGTGGACCAGGACCAATATCGATAAGCTCAAGATGAGCTGTAGTGCCTTAACCAAAAATGTTTCCATCTATTATTCTTTAATTTATATATTCTTTAAAACAAACTCGCCGCTATGCGCCGTGCCTCCGCATCTGTCGCCACATAATCGTCATAAGTGGGGACAGGGATAAAGGTGGCTTTAGCCATTGTTTCTTCGATCACTTCGCTCATCTGCAGGAAGCCGATGCCGTCGCGCAGGAAAGCAGCCACTACCACTTCGTTAGCCGCATTCAGGATGCAAGGCATATTCCCGCCTTTCCGGACAGCCTCGAATGCAAACGCGAGGTTACGGAAACGCTCCATGTCGGGCTCTTCAAAAGTAAGTGTCGCATATTGGCTAAAATCCAGACGGGGCGCTTTGCTTTGCAACCGTTTGGGGTAAGAGAAGGCATAGCTGATCGGCAACTTCATATCGGGAATACCCAACTGAGCCATCACCGCGCCGTCCTCGAACTGAACCATCGAATGGATCACGGACTGCGGATGCACGACGACCTGTATCTGTTCCGGAGTCACCCCGAACAGCCATTTCGCCTCGATCATCTCGAAGCCTTTATTCATCATGGAAGCCGAATCGATCGTGATCTTGGCGCCCATGCTCCAGTTCGGATGTTTCAAGGCCTGCGCCTTGGTGACAACGGCCAGTTCTTCCATCGTCTTCGTGCGGAAAGGACCGCCGGAAGCCGTCAGCAGGATTTTCTCGACCTGATTCTCCCATTCCCCCGCTAAACACTGGAAAATGGCAGAATGTTCAGAGTCGACAGGCAAGATCGGCACTTTGTATTCGACAGCCAGAGCCGTGATCAGTTCGCCCGCCACGACCAGCGTTTCCTTGTTTGCCAACGCGATCGCCTTGCCGGCTTTGATAGCGGCAATCGTCGGTTTCAAACCGGCATAGCCCACCATAGCCGTCAGGACCATGTCGATCGGTTCCGACTGGACCACCTGGGCTATCGCTTCCGAACCCGCCCACACTTTAATGGGAAGGTCTTCCAGCGCCTCTTTCAATTCGGGATATTTCTGCTCGTTGGCGATCACCACCACTTCGGGCATATATTTGCGTGCCTGGTTGATCAGAAGATCGACCTGATTGTTGGCAGTGAGAGCATATACTTCAAAAAGGTCGGGATGTTCGCTGACAACTTCCAGCGCCTGTGTCCCGATAGAACCTGTAGAGCCTAATATGGCCAAGTTTCTTTTCATGCGTATTAAAATGCTATATATTCTTCCGGGTTGACCGGACTGCCTTTATACCACAACTCGAAATGGAGATGCGGGCCAGTCGACAGTTTCCCCGTATTGCCTACCAGAGCGACGGCTTCACCGGCCACGACACGGTCGCCCACCTCTTTCAGCAATAATTCATTATGTTTATAGATCGATAGAAAGCCGTTCTTATGCTGCACCTGTATCACATTCCCGGAGTTCGGATCGAAACCGGCAAAGACCACCGTGCCGTCCAACGTAGCCAGCACACTTTCTTTCGGAGCGGCCACCAGATCGACTCCGTAATGGCGGATATTGGCATCATAATGAGCGGAAACAACTCCGTTCACCGGCTTATAGAAGAAAACCCCGTCGGTCGGAACCGGGTTCGGGTCCAGCACAGCCAGGTTATATTTCTCAGCTTCCTCGAACTCCTTCACAAATTTCGTTTCTTCCTTGCTGCGCGGAATCTCATAGTCCGGATTGACACGCGCCAATGAATCGATCTCGCGAATCGAATCGATCGGCATCGTTCCCGACAGGATACCGGCTACATTATTCAGATAAAGGGATTGGATCTGTATCATCCTTTCCAGCGAATCGGCACGCAGGGCGTTTTGCATGATCTCCTTCCGGACTTCCACATCCAGGTAACCCGGCAGGTAATTTCGTATCGGCGTCTTAATAATGATCAGCGATGTGAAAACAATCAGCAGGAAAGCAAACAAACCCAACATGGCAAATGCAGAAAGCTGCGACAAGCGGAACGACCATACTTCTTCCAACGTACTTTCGTTGAAGAAAGACAGTTTATATTTAAACCGGATCCGGTGCCAGAATGATTTTGTGTTTGTTCGTCTTTGCTTACGTGCCATGTGTATTCATCAATTTCTCATAAATCCAGCAAGCCGTCCGGAATGGATACGACCAGCTTTTTATTCTCATGATCGGCCGACAGGATCAGTTCTTCGACAGCCGGAAACAACAGCTCCTCGCCGTTATGGTCGATCTGCAGGAGTACGTTGATCGTCGATTCGTCGACATCGGTCACCTCTCCTATCTCACCGTATGTCTCGTCTACGACGGTATAGCCGATAAAACTATCCCACGTCATATCTCCGACCAAGTCTTCTTCGTCCACCTCGTCGAGCGGATAGAACACTTCTCGGTTGGAAAACTCGCGGGCTGCTTTCTCATCATCCACATTCTTCAGCTTCAGCAGGATGACGGTGTCCGTCTTATAGCGATATTCCTCGATAAAAAAAGGAACCAGGATTCCGTCCATCTCGCAGACGATATACGGATCATCCGAATCGTCGAATACGTCGCTGTTCGTCACCAGTGCGATCTCCCCTTTTATGCCATGAGGTTTGGCAAACTGTCCTATCTTGAAAACATCTTCTTTCTTTATCATCACAGGAATGTTTAAAGCCGGGTAATACGTGCCCCGATGCTATTCAACCGTTTGTCAATATTCTGATACCCGCGGTCTATCTGGTCGATGTTATGGATATGGCTGGTCCCCTCAGCACTCATGGCGGCAATCAGCAGGGCGATACCGGCACGGATATCCGGAGATACCATATTGGAACCGCGCAGCTTAAAGCGGTTTCCCAGACCGATCACCGTTGCCCGGTGCGGATCGCAAAGGATAATCTGCGCTCCCATATCAATCAGTTTGTCGACAAAGAAGAGGCGGCTCTCGAACATCTTCTGATGGATCAGCACGCTGCCGACAGCCTGTGTCGCCACGACCAGGAAGACACTCAGCAAGTCCGGCGTCAGTCCCGGCCAGGTAGCATCGGCGATCGTCATGATAGAACCGTCAATAAATGTCTCGATCTCGTAAGATTCGTGTGTCGGGATATGGATATCGTCTCCCACCTGTTCGACTGTAATCCCGAGGCGGCGGAATGAATCGGGGATAATCCCCAGCATATCATAACCCGTATTCTTGATGGTGATGTCGGAACCGGTCATCGCCGCCATTCCGATGAAACTGCCGACCTCGATCATATCCGGCAGGATCGTATGTGTCGTACCGCCCAGCGCCTCAACCCCTTCAACCGTCAGCAGATTGGAGCCGACACCCGAAATACGGGCACCCATGCGGTTCAGCATGGAGGAAAGTTGTTGCAGGTATGGTTCGCAGGCAGCATTATATATCGTTGTTTTTCCTTCCGCCAGCACAGAAGCCATCAGGATATTGGCCGTACCGGTCACAGAGGCTTCGTCGAGCAACATATAAGTTCCTTTGAGCTTCTTCGCCTCGATCTCGTATAGCTGACGATCGGGGTTGTAACCGAAGCAAGCGCCCAATTTCTGGATGCCGACAAAATGGGTATCCAGACGACGGCGTCCGATCTTATCTCCTCCCGGCTTCGGCAGCAACGCCTTTCCGAAACGGGCGACCAGCGGCCCGACAATCATCACCGATCCGCGAAGGGAACCGCTTTTACGCAAAAATTCGTCCGTCTCGAGATAATTCAAGTCGACGGCATCCGCCTGAAAGGTATACGTATCGGCTGCCGGACGCTCGACCTTCACCTGCATCTCGCGCAGAAGCTGGATCAGGTTGTTCACGTCCAGAATATCGGGAACATTATGAATCGTCACTTTTTCCGGCGTAAGCAGTGTTGCACAGATCACCTGCAGGGCTTCATTCTTCGCACCCTGGGGGATAATCTCACCGGACAGCCGGTAACCGCCTTCTATGACAAATGAACTCATCGGCCTTTACGTGAATAGTTCTTCTTGCTACTGCTATTCGTATTATTACGTGCGAGGATATCACGGCTTTCCGCCAGCTTGTGCACTTCTTCATCCAGCACGATCTGCCCTTCCGACAGTTCGTCCAGATCTTTAAATATCTTCCGGTCGTCTACAGACTCCTTGTTCCAGGTCAGGAACGATTTCTTCATCTGCGTAGCCAGCAGTTTGATCAGTTGGTCTTTTTCGACACCCGGTTCGAACTCCGTCGCTTTCTGGATCATCTTTTCGAGCGTCTTACCGTAATGACGGTAACGGATGCGCTGGTTGTTATACGGCAAACGCGGCGGACGTGAATAAAGGTCTTCCTTGCGTATGATCTCATACGGATAGTCAATATCCAGTTTGAAATCGGCCATAATAGCCAGGTGATCCCACAGGATATGCTTGAAGTCGTTTACATCACGCAAATGGGGAAACATATTTCCCATGATGTTGATTATGGAGTCTGCACAGCGTTTACGTTCTTCCCGGTCCTGAATAGCAACGCAATAATCAACCATGTTCTGTATATTACGCCCGTACTCAGGCATCACTAATTTCTTTTCTTCTGTATTATATTTCATTACAATTTCAGTTTATCCGGCAAAGTTACAGATTATAATTGACTTAAACAAGACGGCGCTTACACCGGAGAGTGTTAAGAAAAGCCTATAGAAAGAGATCAGTATGGTTTTGACAACTCATAGTTATGATCCGACAAAACCATAACTTAAAAAAAACATCCTGATTGTATCGTTCTTGCGATAAAAACACTTATATTTGGGACATTGTTAGCTTTGATTTGCAATGCCCCAACAAATACGAAGAATATGTATTTGTATCCTGACAATTCGCCTTCGGGCATAAAGAAACGCATTCCATAATTGTTGACTTAAACTTAAATCACATGGTAAAATTCATAAAAAAAGCATGTCTATTCATCTGTTTAGCCGTATGCTTCAGTTGCAGCAACGACACAGATAATCCCGAAGAGCAATCACCCTCCGAAGAGCAAACACCGATAGAAGAACAAACGCCGATAGAAACAAAATTACAATGGCAACTGACCGCGATCGTGAAAGATGGAGCAGAACAGACTACTCCCGGAAACTACAAATATGCATATTTAATATTGGAGGAAGATGGAACGTTTGAGGGTAGAACTGGCGTTAATCAATTGTATGGAACGTTTGAGATGGAGCCTCTATGCGGAAAAATATCATTCAAATATACCTATACCCAATTAGCTAGCACAAATAGCGATATTGTGGATTTTGAAAGAATGTATATGACCTTATTTAATAAGATCGTATCCTACACCTATTCGGACGATGACCTGAAGTTGTATTATGGAAATAATAGTTATTTACAGTATCAATCAAAAGAAGTAGAGAATATATAAGAATAAAAAGGGTGCCAATAAGACTTTTGACACCCTTCTTTATTCAGTCTGTCGCCCTTACTTCAACTCGTTTATCACAGCCTGGTTTGCTTTCCGGACGGCTGCTTCGTCGATTTTGATTACTTTGCGGTCGTATGTCATCAGGCCGTTGATTTCGCCTTCCACATCGGTTGTCTGCGTGTAGACAGCGGCCGAGAAACCTCGTTTGACATAATCTTTCAGGATATTGGCATACTTCACATATTCGGCCGTCACTTCAGCGCTGTTCTTGAACTGCACATATCCCCAGTTGCGTTTGTTCCACCACAAATGGTTTTCCACCGGAAGACCGATACCGCCATATTCGCCGAGTACGTTTACGCGCTGCGGGTCGAACAGGTACATGTCAGGAGCCGGATAGTTATGCAAATCCAGGATATCGCCGCAAGCACGGTGATTACCGCCACTTGCCGGATTCACTAAGCGGGAAGGATCGTAAGAGGCAGTCCATTCAACAACCTTTTCCGTATCGAACTGTCCCCATGCCTCATTGAAAGGAACCCAGACTACGACAGAAGGATTGGAGACACACAAATCCATGATTTCTTTCCATTCCTGATAGTAGTTGGCTACAGATTCAGCCGTACGGTCTTTGTCCGTTCCGCCGTTGTAAGTGTGAGGCGCCCAGTTGTTGCCCATGTCACCGCTCGGCATATCCTGCCAAACCAACATACCTTCTTTATCGCAATGATAATACCAGCGGGCGGGTTCCACTTTCACGTGTTTACGGATCATATTGAATCCCCAGTCTTTCGTTTTCTTGATATCATACAGCAGGGCTTCGTCTGTCGGAGCCGTATAAAGTCCGTCAGGCCACCAGCCCTGATCCAGCGGGCCGTATTGGAAGAGGTCCTGATTGTTCAGTTGCATACGCATCATGCCGTTGGCATCGCGTTTGGAAGATATCTTACGGAAAGCCGTGTAGGATTTTACTTCATCCAGCACCTTGCCGTCTTTTGCCAATGAGACCGTCATGTCGTACAGATACGGGTTGGACGGGCTCCAAAGCGTCGGGTTCTGGACATTCAGGCGAAGTTCCTTGCCCTGGACACCTTTAGCCGAAGCGACTACCTGGCCTTTATCCAGCAGCTTCACGGTCACGATACCGGAAGGGCAGTTGCAGGATGTTCCGACTGTTACATTCAGCGTATTATTATCGATATTAGGAATTGCTTTCACGGAAGTCACATGTGCAGCGGCAACCGGTTCCAGCCACACTGTCTGCCAGATACCTGTCACAGGCGTATACCAGATTCCTTCCGGACGGGAGGTTTGCTTGCCGCGCGGCTGAAATCCTTTGTCACTCGGGTCCCATACACGGACAACCAATTTCTGATTGCTCTTGCCGGTCAGATACGGCGTGATATTAAAGGAGAACGGTGTAAAGCCTCCTTGGTGGGAACCGATCAGGATGTCGTTCACAAAGACATCGGCTTTCCAGTCTACAGCCCCGAAGTTCAGAACTATATCTTTGTTTTTCCAGGCGGAAGGCACTGTAAAGGTACGTTTATACCACAACTCATTGTTCTCTCCCACTTCCTTCTGAACACCGGAAAGTGAAGATTCAACGGCAAAAGGAACCAATATCTTGCCGTCAAATGCAGCCGGTTCAACATTGCCGACCGGTTTGATCGCATATTCCCACTCGCCGTTCAGGTTCTGCCAATCGCCACGTTCCAACTGAGGACGGGGATATTCGGGAAGAACGTTCGACGGATTCACTTGTTCCGCCCACTGCGTCTTGATCTTATCTCCAACCGGTTTCCATTGAGCTTGTGCGCCCAATGTCAGTGCCAAAGCACAACATACTAATAAGGTCTTTTTCATGATTTACGATTTATGAATTAATTTTCAATTCTCAATTTTCAATTTTCAATTAAAAAGGTCGGCGCTTCTGCCTCTAACGAAGGCGTCACCCCTTCAACCTCCGGCCAACCGTCCTTCCAGCGAACCCGGTCCAGCATCAGGACACGGCCTGTCGGGTTTGCACGGCTCACGGCATGATAAAGAATCCAGTCGTTGCCCCGGTCGTCGGCGACGATCTCCGAGTTATGTCCGGTTCCGACAAATGCCTCATTACCGTGAATCAGTATTTCATGATGATTTTCCATCATCGGCTGTCCCTGCTTGTCGGTGTACGGGCCAAACAAGTTGTCAGAACGGCCTACCACTGTAGTATAGGTACTCTTCAATCCCTCACAACAACTCCCTATCGAGGCGAACAGATAATAATAATTGCCTCTCTTGTGGATGTAAGTACCTTCGTAGGCAGTTCCGGCAACCTGCTGTTTTACGGCTCCGTCACGCACAGATAGGCCGTCTCCCGACAGCTCTATCCCATAGATACCGCGGAAACTACCCCAGAAGAGGTACTTTTTCCCGTTATCTTCCATGTAAAATTGGTCTATAGAATTTTGAACTTGAATTGTCTTGCTACGGAACAGCGGCCCGTGATCCGTGAACGGCCCTTCCGGTTTGTCGGACGTGGCGACACCGATGCCGCAGGTCCATTCGCCTCCCCATACGGACATTGAATAATACAATACGTATTGTCCGTTAATATAGTTGATGTCCGGCGCCCATAAACCGCCTTTCGGTTCGAAGGTCGGACGCGTTTCTTCCGTAAAAGCTGTCCCGACTTCTTCCCAGTCCACCAGGTTGCGGGAACGGTGGATCGGCGTGTTGCGGATATCCTCGGTCGCATACAGGTAGAAATAACCGTTGTCTGCCTTGATGATCGTCGGATCGGGCAGGCTGTAATCAATGACCGGATTGCGGTATGTCGTCTTTGCCCCGGCAGCCGGTTGCTCTGCCGGTTGCGGTCGTGAAGAAGGTTTACACATCTGCTGTTCCAGCATTTTCATAAAGAAGCCGCCGACCACCGAACGGGCACGCATATTGATAGACCGGCCGTCGGTTGCCTCGTACCAATCGGTCAAAGGCACGCGAGGTTCGGTTTCATTCACATATTTATAGGCGGGCGATACCAACCGGGAGAAATCCTCCTCAGTATCGGCCAGACAAGCCGTCCATAAGATCCAATCGACTTTGGTATAGGTCTTGCGGCTGTCAAGCGGAAGCCCGAACGGTTGTTGCCGGGTCAAATAGAATGCGACCTCTTTCCTGGCGATCCTGTCCGGGAATATCTGCAGTCCCAAAACCTTGTCCCAAACCAGATTATACTTCTGGCTCCACGTATTTTCCCGATCGAATGTCAAACGGAAATGATCTCCGTCGTCGGCCATCCGTTCCCATTTTTCCGCCATCTTGCGAGCCGCAGCAATATAGCGGTCCGCCTGTTCTTTATCTCCCAACATCCCGGCCAGCTTTCCATATCCGGCAATCCCCATGATCGCCTTTATCGAAAGGTTGGCATTATGAGCGAGATGTCCGGCAAAGTCATCCGTACACAACTGGTTCTCAGGATCGAGCCCTTCTTTCAAGAGATAGTTGGCCCAGACGGTCAGCACGTCCCAATGCCGGCGGGCATATTCGGCATTTCCTTCGCGCAGGGCGATAGCCGTTGTCAGGATCAGCATATTGCCACTCTCCTCGACCGGCATATCGTAGGGATAGGTTTGCCCGTTTGCCTGCGGATAAGTACCGACATCATGGGCGGCAAAAGGCTTGTTCCACTGTCCGCTTTCGCTGTAATAGAAAATCGGATTCAACATACCTTTCAGCAGTTCCGGGTTATAGAGCAGGAACAAGGGAGCGGACGGATAGGTCACATCCACCGTTCCGATCGAACCGTTACTAAAGTTTTCTTTGGATAGGAATAGCAGGTTGCCATCGGCATCTTCCACCAGCTTATGGGCGGCGATTGCCTGCCGGTAGGCAACAGCACACAGTTCGGCATATTCTTTTCCTCCGGCCTTTTCTGCATCTTTCATCAAACGGCTGTCGAAGCGGCGGCAGCGGTTCATGACCGAACGATACTGCGCGGAGGCTTCTTCAAATGCCTGCCGGATGTTTTTCTCCCCATTATGTTTCCAGTAAGCCATGCGGTTGTCCTTGAAATACTGAACGGCATACAAGTCATCGTATCCCACCATCAGGTAACCGGAGACGGGAGATGCCGATACGGAGCCCGGATCATGGCTGTAGACAAGCTGTTTGCGGTCGCTCACTTTCATCCCGGTCTGCTTCTCTGTCTGAGCAGCCAGATAGAAATATCCCCAGTCGATACGGACATCATCGCCCTTACGTGCCAGGACAGCCTGTTCCACAGTTCCGGTCTTCAGGTAAGAGATGCCGTTTTCTTCTTCAACGGCGGTAGTGACTGCCTGCTCTTCCGAATGAACGGCCAGGGCGGGAGACGCTTCCACAACCATCCGGACCTGATGCGCTTTGCCGTCGGTCGAGCGTACTTGCCAGGAGATATAATTGACGGGAGTGGACATCCGATCCAGATCGTCCAACAATAAAGGAGCGGTAAAAACAAGGTCTAACGATACGGGGCCACACGCAAAGGTGTAGTAGGTTTGTGTAGGAAGGACATTCACCGACTGCTGGACGGCTGCCGTCGTGAAACGTTCCGGAGCACCTTCCGCGGGGCTTTCTTTTCCCATAAAACGATAAGCGGTTCCGTCCACTTCGAGAACTCCCAACAGCGACTGTTCCTTTCCGGTCCAGTGGCGGGTCACATCCTCATTCAAGTTATCCGTGAACGACCAGACGCTGGTATAAGGATCGATCATAATGAGCGGATAAGAAGGAGCGCGCAAAGCGTTCTTCTTATCCGCCTGAAACAAATCTCCTGAACCGCAGGATACGTTCAGTATCCAGAGGCAACACACCAGTAGTATCAGAGAGGTTCTCTTCATTCTTTCCTTATATATATTAAAACACAACATTTATATCTCAACTATAAATCGCCGTCCGAACTTCGGATGATGCAAAGATACTTTTCACCCTGCAATCCCCCTTTCAAGGATCAATCAGAACCTTTCAAATATCAATCAAAACCCGTTCCCATACTGATTTTTTGCTTACTTTTGCCACAAACTAATACAGAGACACTACTTTCTTATGAGATTTCTTCTGATTACGTTCATCATGCTTCTATCGGCCCTTCCCCGGTGCGGAAAGGCCCACGACCTGTATTTCCGGCACTACACCAACAAGCAAGGACTGTCGCACAACACGGTCTATTGCGCCCTTCAGGACAAAAAGGGGTTCATGTGGTTCGGGACGGACGACGGGCTGAACCGTTTCGACGGCCATAACTTCCGCATCTACCGCTATAACTCATACGACCCGAAAAGCCTGCCGAACGACCATATCATCAGTCTGTACGAAGACTCGATGAACCGGCTCTGGGTATGTACGAACGCCTACACCTGCTATTATGACGATAAAACAGACTCCTTCCATCCGCTTACCTTCTCCGACAATAACAATGCGCCGGAGTATTTCCAGCAAATCAGGGAAGACAAAAAGGGGAACCTGTGGCTCATGAGCTACAACCGGATCGCCCGGTACGAACTGTCGGGCGAAAGAAGCCCGCACTTTTATCCCGAAGGAGAAGAGATAAACCCGGTAGGCATCACGATGACCGAAGAGGGCAAGCCATTGCTGGCAGGACGCTACGACCTGTATTACTACAAACCGGAAACGGATAAGTTCGTCCGCATCCCGATCCTGACCGAAAAGGAAAAAGAAGACCCGATCGGCCTCTCCGCCCTCTGCCATGTGCCGGACTGGGGCGTACTGGTGGGAACAGACCGGGCAGGCCTCAAGTTTTACGACGAACGCAGCCGGAAAGTGGAAACGGTCATCCCGGACATACAGGTGCGGGATATTACGCAGACCGGGAAAAACACCTACTGGATCGCCACCGAATCCGGCATATACATCTTTAATATGGCAGACCGCAGCATTACGCATTTGCAGAAATCCCTGACCAACGGATATACCATCTCCGACAATGCGGTCTACTCGGTAACGAAAGACCGGGAAGGCGGTATATGGGCAACTACATTTTTCGGAGGGATCAACTACCTGCCTAAGGAATATTTCCCCTTCAAATATTTTATCGGAGGGAAAACACACCCCCGGATGCTCGGTAACGCCGTCCGGGAAATCTGCCCCGACCGCTACGGCGACCTCTGGTTAGGAACCGAAGACAACGGGATCAACCGGTATAACCCGGAGACGGGCGAGATCACGAACTTCTCGCGCAGCAATCCTTCCCATCCGCTGTCGGCCACGAACATCCACGGCTTGCTTGCCGACGAGAACCTGCTATGGATCGGCACGTTCAACACGGGAATCGACCTGATGGACATCCCGACGGGCAGAATCATCAAACGGTATACGCGTGCCGGCACTCAAAACCGCCTGCCTTCGGACTTTGTGCTCTGCTTCTGTAAACTGTCGGACAATGAAATCCTGATCGGGACCTCCAACGGCCTTGTCCTTTTCCAAAAGAGGGAAGAACGTTTCACGCCGTGGAGGACAGAGATACAGTCCATGATCCGCCAGATATACAAAGACACGAAAGGAGACATCTGGATCGCAACCACGTCAGGGGCTTACCGCTATTCAGGCACAGACAGAAAAACGACACACTACACGGCAAGCCAGCAACGCTCGCAGACAATCGGCGACAATAACGTCAACGCGATCTTTGAAGATTCGAAAGGACGCATCTGGGTGTCGACGTCCTACGGCTTCTCGCTCTTCAACGAGCAGTCGGGATCGTTCAACCGCATCACAGTGGAGAACGGACTTCCCAGCAATATCGTACACCGCATCATGGAAGACGAAGAACACTTCTTCTGGATCGCGACGGCCAACGGGCTGGTCCGTTTCAACCCGGAAACATACGTGATGAAGACATTCTCCTACACGGAAGGCCTGCCCGAGACGCAGTTCAACTACAGTTCTTCCTACCAAATGCCCGACGGCACCATGTTTATGGGGACCATCAACGGCATGATAGCCTTCAACCCGCGCGACCTCAGGGAAGACCCCTCCTCGCCTCCCCTCTGCATCACCCGCATATACGTGCGGGACGACCGTATCGGCGCTCCCAAATATAACGTCAACCAGATCATCGAAAAAGGCGAATTGAAACTGCCTTACAACCGGTCGACCTTCACGCTTTCGTACGTCGCCCTGAGCTTCACTTCGCCGGATGCCATCCAGTATGCCTACCAATTAGAAGGCAGCGACAAAGACTGGATATACATGAACCAGAATAAAGACGTGACCTTTGCCAACCTCTCGCCCGGCAATTACGTCTTCCGTGTCAAATCGACCAACAGTAGCGGTGTCTGGCAGGATAACGAAACGACGCTCCGGATTACGGTCACGCCGCCATTCTGGGCGACCGGATGGGCACTGCTCATTTACTTCCTGATCCTGTGCCTGCTGATCGTGCTCTGGTATAATTACAAGAAGGCCAAGTTGGAAGAGAAACACCGTATCAACCGCGAAATATTCGAAACAAAGAAGGAGAAAGAGCTCTATAACGCCAAGATCCAGTTCTTCACCTTCATCACGCATGAGATACGGACACCATTAACGCTGATCAAAGCGCCGTTAGAGAAAATCCTCCGTTCCGGAGACGGCACTCCCGCCACCCGCGAAAACCTCGAGATTATCGAAAAGAATACCGGGCGGCTGTTAGACCTCAGCAACCAGCTATTGGATTTCCGCAAGACCGAGAGCCGGGGATTCAAGCTGAACTATGTCACGACCGACGTCGTGCTCTGGCTCGAGACCATCCTGCACCCGTTCCGTCCGGCTTTCGAAAAGGAGAACAAGCATTTCAGCCTGACGCTGCCGGATACGCCGTTCGAGGCCTGCCTGGACCGGGAAGCCTTTGCCAAGATCGTCAGCAATATGCTCAGCAATGCGCTGAAATATTCGGACAGCCGCATCTCGCTCGAACTATTGCCGCCGGCGGGTGAAGAACGGATGTTCACGCTCCTCGTCACCAACGACGGCCACCTGATTCCCGAAAGCGAGGCGGAAAACATCTTCAATCCTTTCTACCGCCTGAAAGAGACGGAAAACCGCCAGGGAAGCGGCATCGGCCTGTCACTGGCACAGTCTTTGGCCGAGTTCCACCGGGGCAGGCTCTTCTACCGGCAGACCGCAGACGGAATGAACGAGTTCGTCCTGATGTTGCCGGAACAACAGGAGGATCACTTCTCTGTAGGAACCGATAGCGAAAAAGAAAAAACGGAAATGGTCACATTGCCCGAAACCAACCAGCCGGTTATCCTCGTCGTCGAAGACCAGGATGATATGCGCCGTTTCATCGCCCGCGAGTTAGCGGAGACCTATCAGGTGCTGGAAGCTGAAAACGGGAAAGTAGCGCTCGACCTGGTCCGCAAGAACACGGTCAACCTGATTATCAGTGATGTCATGATGCCGTTAATGGACGGTTTCGAACTCTGCAACGAAGTGAAGAACGATTTCAATATCAGCCACATCCCCTTTATCCTGCTGACGGCCCAGCACAACCTGCAATCGCGCCTGAAAGGCCTGAACACGGGAGCAGACGCTTATATGGAGAAACCATTCTCCATCGAGCTACTGACAGCCCAGGTCAGCAACCTGCTGAAAAGCCGGGAGTTGCTGAACAAGACCTATCTCGAGAAACCGCTTGCCCCGGTCACGACACTGGCCGTTTCGCAGGTAGACGATATTTTCCTGCGCAAACTGAACGACTACCTCGAAGAACACCTCGGCAACGAGGCATTGTCTGTCGAGACGCTCGCCGACACAATGGGAATGAGCACCTCCAGCCTCTACCGCAAAGTAAAAGGCATCTCCGGCCTCTCTCCCAACGACTTCATCCGGATCGCCCGTTTAAAGAAAGCGATCCTGCTGATGCAAAACGGCGAGAACCGCATCAACGAGATCGCTTTCCAGGTAGGCTTCTCCTCCCCGGCTTACTTCTCCACCTGCTTCCAGAAGCAATATGGAAAGAGCCCTACAGAATATATCAAACAAACTTGTCCCCGCGCTTGACGCGGGGCCGGGTTACCGGATCACCACCTTCGCCCGTGTCCCATCGTCCAAAACGACGATATAGACGCCTTCCGGCAAGCCGGTAATCCGGTTGTCTCCTGCCGGAAGGGACTGCATACGGACCACGCGGCCCTCGATACTAACAATGCGAACGTCCGACGGACGGACAAGCGCGATGCAAAGCTCGCTGCCGATAGTCCGTATCTGCGCGGAGCCGTCAACGAGACGGTCGATCGCAGTCGGATCTTCCAGCCGCTTGACACTGGCACGGACGTAGATGTCGTCATACACCATGCCGATACGGAAGGAGCCGTCAGCGGCCGGTCCAAGCGACTCCCAACTGCCACGTCTGCCCCTCCGGTATTCAACGACAAGCGTTGCCGGATCAAATCCCTCGACCGCTTCGGCTGCGAAAGTGACGGAATAGCCCTCTTCCACGATCGTTGCACGGGTAGAGAACAGCACGCTGTCGTTCGGCTCGAAAACGAGGTCATAATACGAAGGGACGTAAGGCGGAGGCGTGACCTCTTTTTGTTCCACTTTGAGCAGATAGCCGGTCGAAGTGTCCGTGTAGTTTTTATCTGCGAGAGTCGCCGTAATGGTCACCTCTCCGCTACTTACCCCGGTGACGGCTCCTGTCGAAGCATCAACGGTCGCTACCGACGGATCGCTGCTGCTATAAACCACCGACAGGTTTTCCGGATTTGCCGTCACCACGTTGGTCAGCATTTCGCCAACCTTTATTGTTTTCGCACCCTCTGCAAAGGAAAGCGTTGCAGACGCCCGGTTTATAGTGAAGCTCACCGGACCACTTACCAATCCCTGATAGTTACCGGTTTCCTCTACGGCAGCCTTGACATACCAGGTTCCGGCATCAGCAGGTTGTGTAGCCACATACGCCCCATCCGTTTCACCCGAATAAGTAAAGACAGGATTCCCGAATTTTGCCTTTGCAGCAGGTGTTTGGGCTGTTTCGTTATAAGTCCAACCGGTGAGACTCAAACTTTCCGTCCACTCATTGACGGCTTGCGTAATTGTAAAAACCCAATCCGAAGTGTTGGTCAGTCCATTCGCAGCGGTATAGTTCTGCCCCTCTCCCAGATTGATTTTCACGACGTAGGCCCCCACATCTTTCGCTTCGTCCAAAGCGGACGAACTTCCATCTTTGTAATATTTCAAGGCGACGCTGCCCATTCCGGTAACATTATTTGCCGTAATCGTCGCCACTTTCGCATTACCATCATACGCCAGGCCGGAAGGAGCGTTATACTGGAAATGCGCGGCTTCGGGCGTAGCCTTCCCGATATCGAAAGTCTTCTCGACCCGGTCGCCAAAGCAATTTCCTTTCGGGGTTATAAAGACTTTAATGTTCTTCCCGGCGTTTGTACGGTCGGCCCCCACGGCATAGGACAGTTCATAATCGCTATCGGTCACACCGGCATCGTCTTTAAACTTCACGGTCGGCGTGATCTCACTCCCGGTATAAGTGCCGCCGGTGACGGATTCGATCTTGTCGGCAGTCAGCTTCATTTTGATCGTGCCGCCGGTTCCGGCCGGTAATGTGCCGATATTCAGGATTGTCCCGTTGTTGGTAAATGTCCCGCCGTTCGCCACGACGATCGTCCCTTCGTTCGTCAGTACGGCATTCTGGGCTACAGTGAGCGAAGCCCCGCTCGGAACCGTGACGGTTATGCCTGACGGGAAAATGACTTCGCCCTCTAAAGAGATACTGCCATGCACTTCGCCGGTTTTCCCCTGCACTACTAAATAATTACTGCCGGAAATACTCGGGGTTCCATTTATTTTATTGGCTATTACAACCCCGCCGGAAATGGTTACTGTGGCTGCCGAACCTGCTCCGGAATGACCATCCCCCTGCTGGCCTCCGTTACCAATATCGGCAGCATCACCAGTCCCTTGGGCATAAACAAAACCGCCTGTAATTTCAACTGTACCTCCGTCACCCCCCTTTCCGCCTCCTATACCGGCTGCTTTGGGACTTTTAGCAATAACAACTCCGCCGGTTATTTTTACAGAGCCATTTGCACCACCATTATACCCTCCACCTATTCCTGCACTATTACTCTTTGCCGTTGCATGAACAGTCCCATTATTAATAACAATAGTTCCACTCTTTTGCCACCCATTACCTCCAATACCGGAACCACTACCAGCAGCCTCTAATTTATCGTTTACGGAAGAGGCGTTTATATTTAATGTAGCATTCTCCGGTACATTCAAACCGCTATTCTCCCAAGCAGTTTGATCCAATATATTATTCCCACTCAACGTAAGATTTAAGGTAGCATTAGCCGACACGGAAACCGGAGCTTCATTCGTTATTTTAATACTCACATTCTGAAAGGTAAGGTTCGCCGTTATCCCTTCCTTAATCACGATCCGTTGCGCTTCCGTGCTTCCGGTCACGGTGATCGCGTCAGTCCCGGTGATCGTGTAGACATTATCCGATAAAGTATAGCTGTTACTATTTCCCGATAAACTCAATTGCCCCCGGCCGGCAACCGGTATCATGAAAAGAAGGAGGAATAAAGTAATAAATTGTTTCATGGTTATTTGTTACTACTTAAAGGATTCATTTTTTACAGTAAGAAGAGGGAGAGTCCCCTCTCCCCCCGTTCATTTAGAGTTCGCCCGGACGCTCTTCCTCGCCGCCTCCCTCGTCGGGATCGGTCGTTACGGTGCCGGCGGGCAGTTCCATCCAGAAGATGTTGTCGCTGATCAGCGAACGGACCATGCTGCGGCTACTACCGCTCTTGCGGGCTTCTGGAATGAAGCGGACGCGGACGCCGGTGATCAGGGCGGCTGTCACGTCTTTCTCGTCCGCCACTCCCTTGCCGGAAGCGTTCAACGTGTAGTAGAACGTGCCGAGTCCATCCATCTTCACGGTGCGGCCCTGCGACATGTAGTCTGCCAGGACGCCTGCGAGGTCTTTCAGGACGGCGTAGGTGTCGGCACGGCTCACGGTCGAGATCTGCGACAGGCGGTCGGCTATCTCGTCGGTCGAGACGGGTTTACCCACCGTCACCGACTTCGGATACCAAAGCCCGTTGATTTTCTGTTTGACTTTCTTATAAAATGCCATTGTGTCACATTTTAAGGTTAACGGCAACCTCGGGAAAAAGGCCTGAAACAGGGTCCGTCATCGAACGCGGTCAGGTCCGTCACTGAACATCGTCTGGTGACGGACCGAACCACGTCAGGTGACGGACCTGTCAAAAACGCCTTTTTCGGGGCAAAACACCTCTTCGCCGACGATATGCCAAATTGTCATACGTCGGGATTCCCGCGCCATTCCCGGCTTAGCGTGTCGTGTTTTTCGGATGACCTTTCCGGCGTTCGGATTGCGTAAAACGCAACAATCCCGTCTGCGGGGATAAACCTCCGCAGACGGGATTGCACATGTATGATTGATACAGACTACGTCAACGTAGAACAATCTGGTTGTTACCAGATTGTTCAGCCAAATGTTTGGCTGAATCGCTCAATAGCATATTTTTCAGTACGTAGATCATGTATTACTTTTCAAAACTGTTTTCTTTCTTCACAACCTCTTTCTCTTTCGCTTCGGAAAGAGCCTTAGACAAGGCACGCTTTACAGACCGCAACACTTCCAGACTATCGGTGTCAAGGATATCGCGCACCAGTTCAACGCGCAGGGAATCTAAATCGTATGTTGCCATAGTGGAGTGATTTATAATTTTGGACAAAGATACAGTTTTTATTTCAACAATCAATGTGGGGAGGGATTCATTGTAGAGATTATAAATGATGATTTAACGGTGCGTCAGTAAACGAGGCAAGCCTCGTGCCGCAGGCTCTCTTTTGCCGTCTGCTTCAGCTGACG
>URZO01000037.1 GCA_900552465.1 uncultured Parabacteroides sp.
CAGACTTTATAGCAGCCATCGACCTTGGCTCTTCTCACATGGTCGGTATGGTAGGAACGAAGAGCCCGACGGGCGCTCTCTCGATTATTGCCTACGAAGTTGAGAACTCCGCTACCTGTATACGAAGAGGATGTGTATATAATGTGGAAGAAACGGCGAATAAGATCAAACGGCTTATCCTGAAGCTCGAGAATAAACTGAACGGCGCGAAAGTCGGCAAGGTTTATGTCGGTATCGGCGGTCAGTCGTTGCGTTCGATCGACCACACGGTTCCCCGTATCCTGGGCACAGACGGAGTAGTGACGGAGGAAATTATCAAGGGGCTGTATGAGGAATGCTGCAATTACCACCCGGACATGCTGGATGTGCTGGCTGCGGTTTCGCCTACCTATGTTTTAGACGACAAACCAGAACCCAATCCGGTAGGTATTCCCTGTACCCGGATTGAAGCACGTTATAAGTTGATTGTCGGACGGCCTTCGTTGAAGCGTTACGTGGTCAACAGTATTGCCGACCGTGCTAAAATAGAAATTGCCGATATCGTTGTCTCTCCGCTGGCTTTGGCCGATGTAGTGCTGACCGACAACGAGAAAGATTTGGGGTGTGCCCTGATCGGTTTCGGTGCCGGAGTGACAACACTGACGGTTTATAAAGGCGGCCAGCTGGTCAATCTTTCCGTCATTCCTTTCGGAGGAAACCTGATCACCCGCGATATTACCAGTCTCCATCTGGTGGAAGCTGAAGCCGAACGTGTGAAGCTGACCTATGGGAGTGCCCTGATGGAAAAAGACAACGACCTGAGTATTCAGGTGAGTTCCGCCGACGGTATGGGACTGCGTGAGGTTAAACTGGCTGATCTCAATAATGTGATCGAAGCCCGTATGAAAGAGATACTTGAAAATGTATATGCCCGTCTTGAAGCAACCGGCCTGATGAATTCGCTGGGTGCAGGTATCATTATTACCGGTGGCGGTGCCGCCCTGAAGAACCTGCCTGAAGTGATTCGTGAACGCTTGAAGATGGATGTACGCTATTCTGCCGTACGCAAAGGCATCGTGGAAAGTGGCGAGATGATCGCCAACAATCCTGAATATGCTGTCGCTGTCGGCCTGTTGGCAAGGGGAACAGAAAACTGTGCCCTTTATATTCCTCCCAAAGTTGAACCGATACCGGAGAAGAAGGAAGAAGAGCCCGTTGTGGAAGAACCCAAGAGAGCTCCCGAACCTCCCAAGAAGAAACCGGAGAAGAAGAAAGGCCCCGGCCTGTTCGGACGCCTGACCAAGGGAATAGATACGTTTGGCAAGAGCCTGTTTGACGACGAAGACGATATAAAGTAAATCAGCGAATGGATTAAAACCGGAAGACAATGGACGACACAATATTAAGTTTCAATTATCCGACAGATACTCCTAAGATCATCAAAGTAATTGGTGTAGGAGGCGGTGGTGGTAACGCTGTTACCCACATGTACAAAGAAGGTATACATGATGTTACATTCGTTCTGTGTAACACAGACAACCAGGCGCTGAACCGTTCGGACGTGCCGGTCAAAGTGCCGCTGGGCCGTAATATCACCCAGGGACTGGGAGCTGGTAACAAGCCCGAACGTGCCATGATGGCAGCTGAGGAAAGTATGGAAGATATCCGTAAGATGTTGAGCGATGGAACCAAAATGGTCTTTATCACTGCCGGAATGGGTGGTGGTACAGGTACAGGAGCAGCTCCGGTAATTGCCCGTTTTGCCAAGGATATGGGTATCCTGACTGTCGGTATCGTTACTATTCCATTCGTATTCGAAGGCGAACGCAAAATCATTCAGGCACTGAACGGTGTTGAAGATATTAGCAAGAACGTGGATGCGTTGCTGGTTATCAACAACGAACGTTTGCGTGAGATCTATTCCGACCTGACTATGACGAATGCTTTTGGAAAAGCCGATGATACCCTTACCATTGCTGCTAAGAGCATTGCTGAGATCATCACCCTTCCGGGTATAATCAACCTCGACTTTGCCGATGTCAATACCACGATGAAAGATGGTGGTGTTGCCTTGATGAGTAACGGTTTCGGTGAAGGTGAAGGGCGTGTACGCCAGGCAATTGAAGATGCACTGAACTCTCCGCTGTTGAACAATAACGATGTGTTCAATGCCAAAAAGATATTATTCAACGTTTCGTTCGGTGAGGAAGCCGAACTGCGTATGGAGGAAATGAACGATGTTCACGATTTCATGTCACGCTTCGGACGCGATATCGAGGTGATCTGGGGTACGGCTATCGACAGCACTCTCGGTTCGAAAGTGAAGATGACGATCCTGGCAACCGGTTTCGGTATGGAAGACATTCCTCAGATCGCTGAAAAACGTCAGATCGAACAGGGACGTATGACTGAGGAGGAACTTCGTCTGGAAGAGGAACGCTTGAACAAGGAACGTGCCGAAAAAGATCTGATCGACAAATATTACGGAGCTTCCGGCCAGCGTATGCGCCGTGTTGCAGCCCGTGCCAAAGCTGTTGTATTGACACAGGATGAACTGGACGATGATGCTTTGATTGCCTTGATCGAGGATAATCCTACTTATAACCGTGATCCGAAAGTAATAGCTCGTGCCCGTTCGAAGGTTGGTGGTGAAGAAATTCCGGTATCATCGACAGCAGTCAATACTTCAGCTTCTCGTTCCGAAGGAAAGAAACCGGATACAGGAGGCAAGCAGGTGATAAGTTTCCGATAATTTTAAATAAGAAATAAGATATGGATTTGTTTGAAAAAGTCAGCGAAGACATTAAAAACGCAATGAAGGCTAAAGATAAAGTTGCCCTCGAAACATTGAGAAATGTGAAGAAATTCTTCCTCGAAGCAAAGACTGCTCCGGGAGCTAACGATACTTTGACGGATACCGATGCCACCAAAATTATCCAGAAGCTGGTGAAACAAGGAAAGGACTCTGCTGACATTTACACCCAGCAAGGTCGTGCAGACCTGGCAGAGGGTGAACTTGCGCAGGTAAAAGTACTGGAAACTTATCTCCCGAAGCAGATGACTGCCGAAGAACTTGAAACAGCATTGAAAGCTATTATCGCCCAGGTAGGTGCTACCGGTCCTCAGGATATGGGTAAGGTAATGGGAACGGCTTCCAAAGCGCTTGCGGGTAAAGCAGAAGGACGTGCTATTTCAGAAGCGGTAAAACGCCTGCTGAATAGCTAATATAATATAGTTTTGAAAATAACTTATCTCCTCTCAAGAGGGGATAAGTTATAACCTGTCACTATCTGATATATGAAAATGCTTGGTATTGCAAGCTTTCTTTTAGACTCATTCTTTTAGAACTAGACCGAATTCTAATAACTTTAAACGATGATAACCTTTATCTGTTGTCTTGCAGTTCTTATTGCAGGCTATTTCATTTACGGCTCTTTTATAGAACGTATCTTCGGGATCGATCCTTCCCGTAAAACTCCAGCTTTCACTCATCAGGATGGAGTAGATTATATTCCAATGTCTTCCTGGAAAGTCTTTATGATTCAGTTTCTGAATATTGCCGGTCTCGGTCCGATATTCGGTGCTATAATGGGAGCCAAGTTTGGTGTGGCTTCTTTCCTGTGGATCGTATTGGGCACGATCTTTGCCGGGGCTGTTCACGATTATCTGGCCGGAATGCTTTCCCTGCGCCATCATGGCGAGAGTCTGCCTGAAATTATCGGACGTTATCTCGGGAACAATTTCAAGCAATTCATGCGTGGGTTTACCGTTATTCTGATGGTCCTTGTCGGAGCTGTCTTTGTTGCCGGTCCAGCCGGGTTGCTGGCAAAGTTGACTCCGGAATACCTCGATGCCACTTTCTGGATATTTGTGGTATTTATCTATTATATCCTGGCCACTTTGTTGCCGGTCGATAAGATCATAGGTAAGATATATCCTTTGTTTGCTGCCGCCTTGCTTTTTATGGCAGTAGGTATTCTTGTGATGTTGTTCGTGAACCATCCGCCACTTCCGGAGCTGACCGACGGCCTGGCGAATACGCATCCGGAAAATCTTCCTATCTTTCCGATTATGTTTGTGAGTATTGCCTGTGGAGCCATTTCTGGTTTCCATGCTACTCAAAGTCCGTTGATGGCTCGTTGTATCAAGAATGAAAAATACGGACGTCCTGTCTTCTTCGGAGCGATGATTACAGAAGGTATCGTGGCTTTGATCTGGGCTGCCGCTGCTACTTATTTCTATCATAATAATGGTATGGGTGAAAGTAATGCAGCCGTGATTGTAGACAGTATCACTAAAGAGTGGCTGGGGACGGTTGGCGGTGTATTAGCCGTATTAGGCGTTATTGCTGCTCCGATTACTTCGGGGGATACTGCATTCCGTTCGGCCCGTTTGATCATAGCAGATTTTCTCCATAAGGAGCAGAAAAGCATGGCTAGTCGTCTGATGATCTGTGTCCCTCTGTTTATCGTAGCGATCGGGATATTACTTTACAGTTTAAAAGATAAGGATGGTTTCGATATGATCTGGCGTTATTTTGCCTGGACAAATCAGACGTTGGCAGTCTTTACCCTTTGGGCGTTGACGGTCTTTCTTGCCCGTTCGAAGAAGCCGTATATCGTAACCCTGATCCCTGCCCTGTTTATGACAGCCGTTTGTTCCACCTATATTTTTGTCGCTCCTGAAGGATTAGGTATGAATGTTACGGTTTCACAGATAATAGGTTGCAGCATAACGGTAGTGACACTGGTTGCATTCCTTTTCTGGAAGAGAAAAAATCCCGGAGCCGTTTAAGCCTCCGGGATATGTTCCTTAAAGTACCTGGATACCTTCTTCGCGGGCCTGTTCTTCTCCTGAAGGAGTGATCAGTTTGTAACCCTTACCGTGGATGTTGATGATTTCGATTCCCGGATCATCTTTCAACAGTTTACGAAGTTTCGTGATATATACGTCCATGCTACGGGCATTGAAGTAGTTATCATCTACCCAGATTGTCTTCAGGGCATAATTACGTTCCAGGATTTCATTTGCGTGGGCGCAAAGCAGGCTCAACAGTTCGCATTCCTTAGTTGTCAGCTTCGTAACCTTATCGCCGATAGCCAAAGTCTGTTTCTGGGTATCGAACAAGAAGTTACCTAACTTGTAGAAAGGAATATCTTTCATCTTCTTGCCTTTCACACGGCGGAGGATGGCTTCGATACGAAGCAACAGCTCTTCCATGCTGAACGGTTTTGTCAGATAATCATCTGCACCGATTTTGAATCCTTCCAGGATATCTTCCTTCATAGTCTTGGCTGTAAGGAAGATTACGGGGATATCAGGGTTGATAGAGCGGATTTCCTGTGCCAGTGTGAAACCGTCTTTTTTCGGCATCATCACGTCCAGTACGCAAAGGTCATATTTGCCTTTGGTGAAACCTTTGTATCCGGCTTCTCCATCGGAGAAGAGGTCGGTTACATAACCTTTTGCCTGTAAGTATTCTCTTAATAGCATACCCAGGTTTTCGTCGTCTTCACAAAAGAAGATTTTCAGTTTTTCTTCCATAACTAACTTTTTATAAGAGGTAAAGTAATAATAAATTTTGTTCCTACATTTCCGGCTCCACTTTCGGCGCGTATCGTGCCTTTGTGGTCCTCCACTATTTTACGGACGTAAGCAAGTCCGAGACCGAACCCTTTCACGTCGTGTACGTTTCCAGTCGGTACGCGGAAGAAGCGGTCGAATACTTTCTTAAGGTATTCTTTCTTGATTCCGATACCGTTGTCTTCTATCGATATCAATAATTTGCCATTCTCGTTCCAGGTGCGGCACATCAGCGTCAGCGGCACTTCGAGGCGACGATACTTGACAGCGTTATCCAACAGGTTGAACAGTACGTTGGTGATGTGCATTTCATCTACGTATATGTTCGAGTCTTCTGCCTGCAGGTCTATATCGATCGTGCCGTCATACTTCTCTACTTTCAGGGCGAATGTGTTGGCAACGTTTGCCAGCAAATCGTTTGCATCCACCTCTTTCAGTTTGAGGGCCGCTTTCTGGCGCTCGAACAGCGACATCTGCAAAACCTTTTCCACCAGGAAACCCAACCGTTTCGTCTCGTCGTTGATCACACCCGAGATATGCTTGAACACATCAGGGCTTTTCGTGATATCCGAGTCTTTCAGCATCTGCGCGGCGAGCGAGATGGTCGAAACCGGTGTCTTCAGTTCATGCGTCATATTATTGATAAAGTCATTCTTCATTTCCGAAAGTCTCTTCTGCCTGAATACGATATAAATGGTAAAGATGAACGTTACCAAAAGTATCAGTGAAAAGAGAATGGACGGTACAATAAATGTTACCGAACTTGAAATATAATCACCCTTCGTCGGGAAATACACCCTCAGTAAATTCTGCTTCGAAGGTGGGTCGTTGGGAAATAAGACCTGCGCAACTACGTCTGACACAGGAGGAATCTCCCCGCTCTGGTACACAATCCTGCCGTCTTTGTTAATAACAGAAAAGATGAACGGCAGGTTCAATCCGTTGTTAATAAATTCTGATTTTAAGTAATTATTCAGCTTTTTAAAATCTACCCGTTCTTCGATCGGCTTAAGATTTGCAGTGTGCAAAATGTTCAAGATCACTTCGTTAAACAATCCGCTCTGATACTGATAGCGGCGTTTCAGGGTTTGCTGCAAATCTTTTGATGTACTGACGATGCTGTTGGGCGCTTTATTGCTGCCTAACGAGGAGAGCGGTTCGAGCTTTTGCGTCCGGATATCGCTATGAAATTCGATATGTTCTACGGTACCGTCGGCATTGGTGAACTGCATCTTATATTTTTTCTCGGAGATAATTCCCCCAGTCAGATTGCTCTGCCCGTTCTGGTAGAGATAATTGTTGGCTTCGTCACGGCTGAGATCTTCTTCCAGATATCTGGCCGTTTCGTCGAGTTCCAGGTTTTTCGAGACTTGGTGCATCGATCGTTTGACAGTTTCATTGAACTGCTCGCTACTTTTTTTGAGTATGATACTTACATATTTTACCTGCAAAAAGAGTAAACCGGCAAAGGCAAAAGCCATCACCACCGCAAGCAACCAAATCGTAGACTTCCTCATATCAATAAATCTCTCTTTTTAACACGACAAATAAAGCGTCTTTTAATTTAATATTCACACAAAAAAGGTAAAAATAGAGAGCGTATTATGTTAATAATAGCTTATCAGGCAGACCGCCTACTCTCTCTATCTATTTTTAAACTAACGAATTAACCTTCTTGCCGACTATACAGGCGTATGTTCGATGCCCCGTACTGACTAATAGTAACAGAATTACAACGCGATTTGTTGCAGCCTGCGGTTAAAAAAAATTCCCGAAAGTATTGACTTTTAATTATTAACTCTATCTTTGCCTTTCGTTAGAGTTATGTGAAATGACACAAGAAGGTATTACACAGATAGACATCAGGCAAGTATTGCAACAGAAGGCGCCTTCGGCAGCCCGGAAGATTCCCGGCTTTGTGGTTAACTATCTGATCCGTACTGTTCACCAGGATGAGCTGAACGACATCCTACGCCGGTATCACGACAAGGACGGGGTGGCGTTTATGCAGGAACTGATCGGATATTTCGACCTGAACCTGGAATTGGTGAATGAAGAGAATATCCCTAAAGAAGGGCGTTACATCTTCGCTTCAAACCATCCGTTGGGCGGGTTGGACGGTATTTGCTTGTCGGCGATCATCGGCGAACGCTTTGACGGGAAGATCCGCTACCTGGTGAATGACCTGCTGCTGTATCTGTCCAATCTGAGATCGATCTTCGTCCCGATCAACAAGCACGGAGCGCAAGGCAAAAAGAACGCGCAGCTGATCGAGGATGCCTACGCTTCGGACAACCAGATCATCACATTCCCTGCCGGCCTGTGCTCACGCAAACAGAACGGGAAGATACAGGACACCGAATGGAAAAAGTCTTTTATCCAAAAAGCAGTGGAGTCTCAACGGGACATCGTGCCTGTCTTTTTTGAAGGGCGTAACTCGAACTTCTTCTATCGTCTCGCCAACCTGCGCAAGGCCTTGGGCATCAAGATGAACTACGAAATGATTTATCTGCCGGACGAGATGTTCAGAAGTAAACACAAAACATTCCGCATCCATTTCGGAAAGCCGATTCCCTGGCAAACCTTCGACAGCAGCCGTAAGCCGGCAGAGTGGGCCGAATGGGTAAAAGGAATCGTTTATAACCTAAAGAAATAATAGACTTATTTTATATGCAAGACGTTATTAAACCGATAGATCCTGCTCTCCTGAAAGCAGAACTGACCAAAGAGAAGAAGCTCAGGAGAACGAATAAATCCAACAATGAGATATACATTGTCACTGCGCACGACTCTCCCAACGTGATGCAGGAGATCGGGCGACTCAGGGAAATTGCCTTCCGTTACTACGGAGGGGGGACAGGCTGTCCGGTCGATATCGACGAATACGACACGATGGAAGATGCCTACCGCCAACTGATCGTATGGAGTCCCGAAGACGAGCAGATCCTGGGCGGCTACCGTTTCCTTTGCGGCTCGGATGTCAAGTTCGATGAAGCGGGCAAACCGATTTTAGCGACTTCCCATCTGTTCAATTTCTCTGAGAAGTTTAATAAAGAATATCTGCCGTACACGGTCGAGCTGGGCCGTTCGTTCGTGACATTAGAATACCAGTCCACACGCAGCGGCAGTGCCAAAGGGCTGTTCGTACTGGACAATCTTTGGGACGGCTTAGGGGCGCTCTCCGTAGTTGATCCCAGCCTGCAGTACTATTTCGGGAAGGTGACGATGTACAACACCTACAACTCCGAGGCACGCAACATGATCCTCTATTTCCTGAACATGCACTTTCCCGATCCGGAAAAACTGATTACCCCGGTTTATCCTTTGGAGACGGGCACGAACCTGGAGAAGATGCAGGAGCTTTTCAAATACGATAATTTCAGGGACAATTATAAGGTATTGAACCAGGAGGTCCGTAAGTTCGGCATCAACGTGCCGCCGCTGGTAAACGCTTACATGAGCCTTTCGCCCAAGATGCGCGTATTCGGCACGGCCATCAACCATGAGTTCGGTGAGGTGGAAGAGACCGGTATCCTGATCGCTATCGACGAGATTCTGGAAGACAAAAAAAAGCGGCATATCGAAACATACCTGAACGAGGAAGGACAGTCGGCTGAATTGATCCGGAAAACTGAATAAAAAAGGGGTTACCAAAAGCGCCTCGTAAGGCTGTCCTTGTCCCCACGCTTGACGCAGGGACAAGGACTCTTTATTTCTTTCCGGACAAATTCTCCAGGAACAAATCCATCATCCGCTTAGCCGCGACGAACGAACTGATTTCGTTGTTCAATACCTGCTGTTCGGTCACGCCTAACATGCCTTCGACAGCCGGGTTGTGATAGAACTTTTCGCGAAGCGTGTCGTTGATGCTTTCATACATCCAGTACTTAGCCTGCTCGTTACGCTTGTAGTTGAAGTAACCGTTCTTTTGGGTGAACTCCATATATTCGCCGACCATATCCCATATTTCTTTGATTCCCAAGTTGTAATATCCGGAGTACGTCAATACTTTAGGAAACCAGCCGGATTCCGGCGCCGGGAACAGATGCAGGGCGTTGCGGAACTGCGCGGCTGCAAGGTTTGCCTTTTCGATATTGTCGCCGTCCGCCTTGTTGATGATGATGCCGTCTGCCATTTCCATGATACCGCGCTTGATGCCTTGCAGTTCGTCACCGGTACCGGCAAGCTGGATCAGCAGGAAGAAATCGACCATCGAATGGACAGCCGTCTCACTCTGTCCGACACCGACCGTTTCGACGAATACCGTGTCGAATCCGGCCGCTTCGCAAAGGACAATCGTTTCGCGTGTCTTGCGTGCCACACCTCCTAACGAACCGGCCGATGGTGAAGGGCGTATGAAGGCATTCTTCTCGCGCGACAACGCCTCCATACGGGTCTTGTCGCCAAGGATGCTGCCTTTCGAACGCTCGCTGCTCGGGTCGATCGCCAGGACTGCCAGTTTGCGTCCTTCGTTAATCAGGTGCATGCCGAATGCATCGATAGACGTACTTTTGCCGGCTCCCGGCACTCCGGTGATACCGATGCGGACAGACTTGCCGGCATGCGGCAGGCATTTCTCAATGATTTCCTGTGCAACCTGCTGGTGTTCATATTTGGCGCTTTCCACCAGTGTCACAGCCTGGCTGAGGATCGTTATGTCTCCTTTCAGGATTCCTTCCACAAACTCGGAAGGCGTATATTCTTTGCGTTGAACTCTTCTTTTCAGATAAGGATTGACTGTCGGTACGTCAGCTACTCCCTTGTTTACCTTTAATCCTTTGTATAGATCGTCGTTTTCGGGATGTTCCATAATAAATAATTATTTAGTTTGCCAATATGCCAATGTGCCAATTAAGAAGTCTTTCTCTGCATTGGCATATTGGCATATTGAATAATTGGCATATTATTTCTCTGCTGTCACCTTCACTAACCGTACCGGACCGTTCGGGTCGTTGCATACGAGGTTGATAAGGGCTTCCAGCTTTGTCTTTATCTCTTTAGGGCGTACGGTCACTTTGAAGGTGGCTGTCGTGCCCGGTTTGATTTCTCTTTTACCTCCGGAGATGGCTACGCGTTCGTCGTCGCAGGTCGCGCTGTAGATGATGAGCGGCGATTTGCCCGAGTTGGTCACGTCGATCGTGCCGCTGACCCTTCCGCCGACCAATGGGATGAAGCTGCTTTTATCGGGCAGTTTGCCGAAGTCGAGCAGCGTGCCGGACAGCTGGGCTATCGGAGCTTTCGCCTTGTCGGACGCGGTCAGTTTGCTGAAGTCGTCTATGATATTGGCGGCCACGTGTATCTCGCCTTCCGTCCCTTTCTTCTGTCCGATGCTCTCGATCGTTACGGGTATTTCGTCTGCTACGCGCCCCTTCCGTTTAGCCTCTTTCGCATTCATCAGGATGGATATTTCGCCTGTTTCGCCGGGAGCTAACTTTGTCGGGTTGGCTACGACGTTCAGGTAATGGGCCGTTTTCCCTAAATGGATGGTCAGGGATGTCTTTCCTTCATTGATTACGCTGATTTTTTCCCCTAAAGTCTCTTCGGGACGAATCGTGCTGTAGAGGATATTCTTTGTTTGCAGTTTCAGGTCGCCGATGCTGTACGGATAAATCAGTATCGGGAGTGCCTCTTTGGGCGTCACGTTACCTTTGATACCTAACGAGAAACTGCCTTTCTTTCCGTTGCTGTAGATCGCGATTGTCTTGTAGAAAGGACCGGGACGTCCTTTGGGGTTGTAGGTCACTTTCACCTCTCCGGTCTTTCCCGGGGCGATGGGCTCTTTGGACCATTCCGGCTGCGTGCAACCGCATGAGGCTGTGATCCGTGTGATGACGAGCGGGCCGTCACCTGTGTTTTTGACTGTAAAGACGTGGCTGACCAATCCGTCGGACTCTCCAATCGTTCCGAAGTTGTAGATGAGTTCGTCAGCGCTGATTTGGGCGTTATTTTGTGCCAGCATACTGCTTGTTGCAAACAGTATGCCGGCAAGGATAGAGATTAGTTTGTTTCTGTTCAACATTCTAAGTGATTCGCTTTTCCTGTGTTATTATTCTACCTCTCCCCGGATTGTCAGGATAAAACTACCGGTTTTACCATTGCTGTAAACGGATATAGTCTTCACGAAAGGGCCGGGGCGGTCTTTCGGGTTATACGTGATTTTGATGTCACCTGTTTTTCCCGGGGCGATCGGCTCTTTGGTCCATTCGGGTGTCGTGCAACCGCAGGAAGCAATGACGCGTGTCAGGACAAGCGGTGCTTCGCCTGTATTCTTGATCTTAAAAGTATGCGATACATTTCCGTTCGCCTCTTTGATTGTACCGAAATCGAAAGAGGTCTCATCTGCTGAAATTACAGCTTTGCCTTGCGCTGACGCCATTCCTGTAGCCAGCAGGATTGTCATGAAAATAAAAATAATCTGTTTCATCTTCTCTTTATTTAGCTATTGTTTAAGATGCAAAGATAATATAAATGAGTAATTATTAGGATTAAAAATCCATATAATACGTCTGTTTTTACTATGCCTGTTATCATACGATGCGTATGACAGTAATATACAACGTGTGTGATGGGCATCCTACGATGTGTATGACGCCCATCATAAGGGGCCTTTGCAAAACGCACTCACTCCACTTTTAAAAGCCCTCCTTCCGTATGCGACACGAACTCGGGAGCATACAGGCATTGGATCGTGCTGATACCGCCTGCGTATTCACCTGGGCGCGATACATATACGGCATATTCCAGGACGTATGTGCCTTGGGGCAGGCGGTCGAAGAAGAAGTTTTCCGATACATCCGTCGGCGACTGGTAATACCAGGCTCCGTCCCGATAGGTCGAACCGGAAAGCTGGGTAGCCGGTTCGAAACATCCGGCGCGGAGGTCTTTCAGGAAGACGTAGTCCATCGTGCGGTCGGTGCGGACAGTCAGGCGTACGATAACCTTGTCGCCGACACGGAGCGGCTGCTGGGGCGTGACGGGACGCAGTTGCCGTTCGGAACCGTTGTTCGTCTCGACAAAGAGCATCTTCTCGACGTTCAGTGCGCCTTTCTGTTTCTTTATGTCGTTGATGTTCCCGAGGTATTGTTCGTAGACAGCTCCCCAGGCAGGCGCGGTGCCTTCCTTGCGGATGGTGATGGTGTTTCCGCCGGATGCAACGGTTTTTTCTTCCGAACGGGTGACTTTCAGGTAGCCGGTGGCCAACTCGCCGTTTGTGGTGCTATAGGTTTCCTTGCCCCACTCGGCGGTGCAAGTGTTGCTGTCGCTCAGCCAGTCGCTTCCGGTCAGCAGCAAGGCGTAGATGGCGTTGACTGTGGCCGGGACGGAGGGCCAGTTTTGCGTCTGTTTCTGGCTGAGGAGCCATTGCTTCATCCGGTCGGTCTCCTGCCGGTTGGCCGACGTTTCGTTGAAGAGGGCCATCAAAAGGCAATGCGTGTCGATCGGTGAGGTGAAGAAACTTGCGCCGCTCCGGTTGTTCGCCCAATACATGCCCCGGTCGGCGGATGTGGTCGCCGTCTTGCGCAACCAAGCGAGGATGTTGTTTGCAACCTCTTTCTTGCCGTTGCGCAGCATCAGCCAGGCGATTTCACCTTTTCCGTAGATGGATTGTTTGCTCCACTGCTTTTCCGCTAAGTTCGTGTAATAGCGGATCGCTTCGCGGGCCGAACCCAGTTCCGGGATGTCGCGGTAGGCGCTGCGGACAAACAGATATTCGATTTCCAAGGGAGAAATTTCGTTTTTCTGCCAGTTCTTGATCTTTTGGAGCGCTTCGTAGTCGGACTGGATTTGCTGGTCGATGAACTTCAGCGCTCTCATCTGCATCTCCTTTTCCTGCTGGTTATAGCCGATGGCGTTCAACTGAACTAACTGGGTCATTCCTTTCAGGATATAGAGTGTCATTTCCTGGCTTGGATACATGCCTTTGAACCAGCTCCACCCGCCGTCCGGCCTTTGCAGGTCGAGAAGGCGCTGTAGGGCGATTTCCCGCTGCCCGGCTGCCCGGTTCAGGTCGAAAAGGAGGGAGAGGCGTTGTTTCTGCTCCGTCTCGTTGCTTGCTTCCAGCACCCAGGGCGTTTCCTGCAGGAGGATGTTTTTCAGTTCCGTGTTCTTTTCGAGGTTGGAATAGAGCGTGGAGGCGTTTCCGCCCTGTGCTTTCCACTGGCTGATGACCTGCTGGATGCGCGGATGGGCCGTTGCGATATAGCTTGCCAGCGTGTTGCTGTAGTAAGAGGCGAACCAGGAGATGACGTTGTCGTCTTCCGGCTGCGTGAGGGTCGGCAGGGCCTGGACGGCGTACCAGATGGGGTTGGCCGTCAGTTCGAGTGTCGTGCGGAACGGCCGGATGCCTTTGCCGTCTTTCAGGCGGATCACTTCTTCGTTCTTGTCGAAGAGGTAGAACGGGGTGCTTTCTGTCACTAAAATCTCGTTGGAGAGAACCGGGATAAGGTGCTGTTCGCCGTCGCTTCCCTTGTCCGAATCGGCTATGATGCGGCAGCCGATAACACCATTCGCCGCGGCGGGGACGCGGAAAGACCAGCTGACGGTTGTCGTGCTGTCGGTCGCCAGGGTAAATGGTTTCTGCGATTTGGTCAGGCAGACGACCGGCTGGTCGCCCTCCGGGTCGAACAATTCCAGGCTGGCGCGTCCGCTGAGGGTTTCGCCGGACTGGTTGCTGACCTGTGCCGTGATTGTCACATCGTCGCCCTGGCGCAGGAAACGCGGCAAGTTCGGGGTCACCATCAGCGGCTTGCTGGTGATGATCTCGCGCGACAGGTAGCCGTATTTCAGGTCTTCCGTCTGTGCTAACAGTTGCAGTTTCCAGGTCGTATTGCTCTCGGGCATCGTGAAGCTGAACGCAACGTCGCCCTCCTTGCCGGTCACGAGTGCCGGATAGAAGAAGGCGGTTTCGGCGAAGTTTTCGCGTAGCTTGATCGGAGCGGGCAGTTCCTCTTCTGCAATGATCTCCGCAACGCCCTGATCGGCCCGTACGGCGGATTCTTCCAGAACGGCGCTGTCGTCTGTGATGCTGAGGACTTCGGCCACAGCCGGGGCAGCCGCCGATTTCATCATGACTCCGGATGCGTAGACGCGGTTACTTCCGTAGCGGGAGCCTAAAGACAATACATCCTGCCAGTTGAGGCGGTCGTACTGGTATTCGGGTATGCGCAGGTTCTTGTTTGTTCCCGTCTCGTACTTGTTGTTGCTTGTAAAGGCTGTCCCTTCTGAGAATTGCGGGGCATATAGATTAATATATCTTTTGGGGACGAATGACCAGCCGAAAGGCATGATCTTATCTAATGATGCGTCGTACATACTGACTAACACTTCGGCTGTGACGGCGACGGAGTCCGCATCCGTAATACGGAATTTCCAGTTTTCTTTGCTGCCAGGCAGCAGGTGGTCGCGGAATGTCTCGGCCAGGATGTTCAGTCTCCGGTTTGGCTGGCGGCGGTAGACGGGAACCTGCTTGACGTACATCTTTCCTTCCTTGACGAAGGTGAAGGTGATGGTAAACCCGTCTCCGTCCGTTTCCTTAAACGGGAGGCGGAACGTCCGGTTCTCATCGCTCATCCGGATGTATTTCCGTTCCGTGCATTTCCGGTCGCTGCTGTAGACTTCGTATAAGACGTGTGTATCCTTGTCGGATGTGCCGAACACAAACTCGGCGTCTTCTCCCGGCTCACAGGTCGTGCGCTCCTCGATCAGCCAGGTGTGCATGAATACCGGCGGGCGTTTGTCCCGGCGGCTGTAGAGGATAAAGTCCTGGCTGGCGGAAACTTCTTTTCCGTTGGAGTCGGTCGCTTTCACTTCCAGGCGGTAACGTCCGGCCGGGAGGTTGCGGAACAGGGCGGGCGAGAGTTCGTCTCCCGTTATAAAGGTGCCAACGGTCATCAGTTTGTCTATCTTATACTGGTCCATGCCGAACTGGTCCGGTTCTGTCTTCTCGTCTGACAGGGAGTAAATCGTGTAACTGCCTTCGGCGGATGCTTTCTGCCTGTTTACCGTATAGGCTGTTATCACCGATTTGGCGGAGTCGTTTTCCATTTCCTCTCCGGGCATTTGGATATCCAACAGGATGCCGGTGTCGCCTACGGAGAAGGTGTATTGCGCTTCCTGTGTTTCCCCTTTGCTGTCGGTCAGGGTTGCCGTTACTTCATAACTCTGGTAGGCGGGGCGCATGCCGGTTGTTTCCGGCCGTTCGGGAACGAAGGAGAGGGAAAAGTTTCCCTTGCTGTCGACCTTTGCCGTTCCGTTGGCGACCTGCTCGTATGTATAATCGAATGGATTCGGCATGTAGAGGCGTGCCCAGAACGGACGGCGGGTGATGGTCCAGTTGACTTCGCCTGCCTGGAGGGCGATGCCGGAGAATGTCTGCGCTTCACCTGTAATCTTGACCGGTTTTCCGAACGTCACCTCTTCCTTGATCGGCAGGAAACTCACCTTGAAGGTCGGACGTTTGTATTCTTCCACCCGTATATTCGTGCGGGCTCTTTCCGACACAAGGGTAAAGCTGCCGCTTAATGTCTGCGCCGGTATGGTAAACTCGCCGTTGAAGGAACCGAATTTGTCGGTCGTGAGTTCTTTGGTTGCCACTTCCTTGTAGTTGGCATCGCGCAAAGCGACGGTATAGGTTCGTCCCGCCACAACATGCGGATCGTCCGTGTCTTTTACGTAAGCGATCCCTTTGAAGAAGACGTTCTGTCCCGGACGGTAAATGCCGCGGTCTGTGAAAAGAGACAGTTCCACCTGTTCCTTTTCCGGGCGGAAGGAGCCGTAAGGATAGATGCTCGTGATGATCGAAGAGGTGTCGTCGCGGAAGACCGGACGGATTTGTTCGATCTTCTTTTTGGCGGGAAGGACAGCGATGCCTAAACGGTCTGTCTTCACTTCTCCCTGGCGTTGAAGCGTTCCCTTCATCATATCGGTCTTGTAGTAGATCACGGTTGCGCCTTCGATGGGTTTGCCGCTTTCCAGGTCGGTGACGAGTACTTCCGAGTTGTTCGTCTGACTGCGGGTAAGGGCGGCCAGGCGGCTCACGCTGAAACGGTTGGAGACGGTCAGTTGCTTGCCCGGAACCGTGATGACGTATTCGTATAATCCTAATTTATCCATCGGAATGGAGAGTGTGGAATCGCCTTCGGTATAGGTATTGGGCATATTCATTTTGAATGTCTGCTCTTTCACTAACTCGCCCAGCAAGTTCTTGCTGTTCTTATTATAGTTCCGCCAGGCATCCTGCGGCTGACGGAGGCTTTTGTAGATGCGGACGGTCAGTTGCGGGGTGTTGGTGTATCTGATCCGGAGTGTCAGGCTCTTTCCCGGATAGACGTTGTTCTGCGATTCGACGTTCAGGACGGGCATTTCCATTTGCCCTAATTGGTTCTTGAACGCGTTGACGCGGTCGTTTTTAGCGTACCGGACGATGCTTTCCTTGCAAAGTGCATAGATGGCGGCCTGGATGGAATCCTGGTGCGCTTTGTTGCCCTGATAGCGTTCGCGTTGGAGGCGATGCATCTGTGCGATCTCTATTTCGATGGCAAACGGTTCTTTTCCGTACACCTGGAACAGGCTGTCTAATGCGTTTTTATAGTCTGCGGAGGTTGTCAGCCTGCTGTCGTATTTATATTGCCAGTAGTCCAGTTCGTCCAGCAGCAGGGGTTTCTTTTCCGGCTGGGTGCGGCGAAAGGCGATCAGGTCGTTATACCATTCTGCCGCCGGCTGTATCTCGATGGCGCGGAAAGCCAGGAAATCGTACAGTGTCGGACGGAGTTCGGGGCTGTCTTTTCCTTTCTTCAGGATCAGGTTGTATTGGCCGACCGGCGTCTGTTGCAGCAAACGGGCGGGTTCAAGGGAGAGTGTCAGTTCCTGTTTAATCTTTTCCGTGAAGAGGTTGGAGGTCCATTCGCGGATATCGTCGGGCACGTAACCGGCCAGCTCCGTCCGCTGGTTGATGTTCCAGCGGTGCTGTGTATAGTAGTTGTTATACATCTCCGCAATCATGGAGTGGAGTATGGCGACGGAGGCCGAGTCGGGACATACGGCGGTATATGTTTCCACCTCTTTTATCAGTTCGGGAAAAGTCTCGCTGTCTTTCTCCAGTTGATTCTTCATCTTCGTAATAAGCGACTGGATTAACTGCGGCGTGTTTTTCGTTTGGATGGCTTCTGTTATCGCCTTCTCATCGAGGGAGGCCCGGTTTGCCTGCACGTAGAATACCGTAGACAATATTCCGCAAGCGATCAGGGCTAAAACAATGAATGCTCTTATCTTCATATCTATATGAGTTTACTTGTTAAACAAACAACCTTTAGTGTATAGATACAAAGAAAGAGCAAAAAGTTGTAAAACTACTGTTAAATAGGAGTAATTCTATTTTTTACGCACGTAAGTCAGGAAGGTGTAGGGGTACGGATTTTTCTCGTCTGCCTCGAATTCCTGGCGTTCCACCTCTTCCCACAAATCCCAGTTGACAACCGGGAAGAACGCGTCCGCATCGGGGAAGTCGCCGTGTACGCGGGTCAGATACATCTTGTCGGCAATGCCTAATCCTTGTCTGTAAACTAAGGAACCGCCGATGATGAAGATGTCTTCTTCTTTTTCGCAAATATCCAAAGCGTCGTGCATCGACTCGCAAGCGAAGCAATTGACGAAACCGGCTTCCGGCATGGTCGTCAGTACTACGTTTTTGCGGTTGGGCAATCCGCCTTTAGGTAAAGACTCGAAAGTTTTACGTCCCATTATTACGGCGTGGCCTGTTGTCAGGTCTTTAAAACGCTTCATGTCTGCCGGCATGTGCCAGAGCAGTCCCAGATTCTTCCCGATAGCATTGTTGTCGGAAATAGCTGCTACAATTGAAATAGTACTCATAAACTTATCGAATTTAATAAATCTTGCTGTCTTTATTTTTATTTAGACGGCCACTTCACCCTTGATATGCGGGTGCGGGTCGTATCCTGTCAGAGTAAAGTCTTCGTATTGGAAGCTGAATATGTCTTTTACATCCGGGTTGATCTCCATACGGGGGAGCGGACGCGGGTCGCGTGTCAGCTGCAACTTCACCTGCTCGATGTGGTTCGTATAGATATGCGCATCACCGAGCGTATGCACGAAATCTCCGGCTTTCAGGCCTGTCACCTGCGCCATCATCTGTAATAACAGTGCGTACGACGCGATGTTGAACGGAACGCCTAAGAAGATGTCGGCACTGCGCTGGTACATCTGCAAGCTCAAACGCCCGTCTGCCACATAGAACTGGAAAAATGCATGGCAGGGAGGCAGGTTCATGTTGTCCAGATCCCCGACATTCCAGGCGCTGACGATGATACGGCGCGAATCGGGGTTGTGCTTGATTGTTTCCACCGCCTCGCTGATCTGGTCGATGCTGCCGCCTTTATAGTCCGGCCATGAACGCCATTGGAAACCGTAGATATGCCCTAAGTTGCCGTCTGCATCCGCCCATTCGTTCCAGATACGTACACCATGATCTTGCAGGTATTTTGCGTTGGTATCGCCCTGGAGGAACCATAGCAGTTCATATATAATGGATTTCAAATGCAGTTTCTTGGTCGTTAGCAGAGGAAAACCGTCTTCCAGATTGAAGCGCATCTGATGTCCGAACACACTGTATGTACCGGTTCCGGTCCTGTCTTCTTTCTTAACTCCTTCGCGGAGGACACGATCGAGTAAATCTAAATATTGTTTCATTTTTCTCTATTAAGCATCACAAATGTACGAAAGTGATTTGTATTAAACAACATTATTCAGCAGCATCGTTTGTTTTTGACAATAATACTGTATATTTGCCAGCATATCTAACAAACATTAATTTATTAGTATCGAAGATGAAGAGACTATGTATGGCTGTCATGGCAATGTGTGTTTTATTGTCATGTGCGGAGAAAAAAGAGGAAGCCACTCTTTCTGGACTGATGAAATCTGATTTCGTATCAGAAGTACAAGGAAAACCGACCGCATTATATGTGTTGAAAAACCAGAATGGCGCCGAAGCTTGTGTAACGAACTGGGGAGGACGTCTGGTATCGGTTATGGTGCCCGACAAAGACGGCAAGATGACGGATGTCGTCCTGGGTTACGACAATATCCAGCAGTATGTCGACAATCCCGATAACAACTACGGCGGGTTGATCGGACGTTACGGCAACCGTATCGCACACGGCAAGTTCTCACTCGACGGCAACGACTACCAGCTTCCGCTGAACAACAACGGCCATTGCCTGCACGGCGGTCCGAACGGTTATCACACGGTTGTCTGGGATGCCAAACAGGTGAACGACCAGACACTTGAACTGACTTATCTTTCCAAAGACGGTGAAGCCGGTTTCCCGGGTAATCTGAACGTGAAAGTCACCTATACGCTGACAAACGACAATGCCGTCGATATCAAATATGAGGCTACGACAGACAAACCGACCGTTGTCAACCTGACCAACCACAGCTACTTCAACCTCTCCGGCGTTCCGGGTTCTCAGATTCTGGACCATTCGATCATGATCGATGCCGACACATATGTCCCGGTAGACGAGACACTGATCCCGACCGGTACGTTGGACGACGTTACAGGAACTCCGATGGATCTGCGCCAGCCGGTTCTTATTGGTGCGCATATCGACGATCCGTTCGAACAGTTGGTAAGAGGAACAGGATATGACCACAACTGGGTGTTGAATAACAATTGCGACATCAATGTCCTCGCCGCAAAAGCCGTATCGGCAAAAAGCGGCATCGGCCTTGAAGTCTATACCAACGAACCGGGAGTCCAGTTCTATGCAGGAAACGCAATGGCGAAAGCCGGCGATAAGGGAAAACATGGCGTGATCTATCCGCATCGCGGTGCCTTGTGCCTGGAAACACAGCATTATCCCGACTCTCCCAACCAGCCGAACTTCCCGAGTGTAGTGCTGCGTCCGGGCGAGAAATACTTCAGCGAATGTATCTATAAGTTTACGGTAGAGAAATAATATACACAATATCTTAGGGGGATTTTTGACAATCGGGTAGATTGGGTAGGGCGGCTGTAAAAGGCCGCCCTTTTTTTGTCGCAGGTATTCTTGGATT
Organism: uncultured Parabacteroides sp.; assembly: GCA_900552465.1. Taxonomy (GTDB): domain Bacteria; phylum Bacteroidota; class Bacteroidia; order Bacteroidales; family Tannerellaceae; genus Parabacteroides. Next base: position 20,635 of record URZO01000037.1, read on the forward strand.
CATATCTGTTAATGTTTCTTTGTAAACAATAGAGTTTCTTGTTTTTGATTATCTTTGCAATTGACATGAAGCAGCCGGGGCTTTGACTTTTCGGTTGTCTTATAGTCTGGATAGCATTAAGCGTTTAAGATATTATCTTTGGAACTGGAAATCGCCAAATTTCAACTCGGACAAAGGTAGTAGACAACTTGGTGCTCACGCTTGTTATATATACTCGTGTATATAGAATAAAGCGTGGGCTGTTGTTTATTATTGGTCCGAAGGGTGTTTGGCGATACCTCAGTTTCAAATAATAGATTACAGTTCCCACGCTTTTTAAACATATAGATGCCAAACATAGGGGAGCAGGGCGGCAATAATAGCAGTATGAACTCAGAAGAATCGGAAAGAATAGCAATATGTAGTGTTTTACTGGATGTTATGAAAGCGATAGGGGCGGAAGACGATATAGAGACTTGCCGCCACTATCAATCATTGAAAGGGAAAATGAATATAGCCGATTCTGACTTCGAACAGGCGCGTTCGGCATCGGTCTTATCCAGCCTGGTTGTTTTGAAAAGTATGCATTATAATAAAAAGATGCTGCTTGCACTGACTGTCAGCGATCTGTATTCCGGTTTTACCCGTGTTCCTCTCAATCTCCGGATTGCATTTGAAACCCTGATGAATGCAATCGAATGGCCTATCTCTTTCTCGGAGATCCTCACAATCAGCCGGACGCAATAACTTACTTTTGGCACCCCCCTTTTTCCTCTTTCTGCTTCTCCCACTCTGCAGCAACCTCTTCAAGCGCCGCATACCATTTCTGGCCGAAACGGCGGATCAGCGGCTCTTTGAGGAACTTATAGACGGGGAGTTTCTCTTTCTTGCCCAATACCTCAGCGGCCTTGCAGATATTCCAGCGGTTATAGTTGACCGCGCTGAATTTGTCGTACTCAGTCACCCGGATCGGATACAGATGGCAGGAAACGGGCTTGTAGAAAGACAGTTTTCCTTCGCGATATGCCTTCTCGACAGCACATTTACACGTACCGTCCGTATCGTAGCAGGTAAAGACACAGTCCTTACCGTTTACGATAGAAGTCACGATATCGCCTTCCTCATCTATGTAGGCAACACCTTGTTTTTTGATGATCTCCTGAGCTTTGGGCGAAAGGTCGTCCCAGATGACAGGCAGGGCCTTTTCCAGCTCGGCAATCTCTTTCTTCTGCAAGGGGGCACCCGAGTCGCCTTCCACGCAGCAAGCGCCTTTACAATGCGACAGATCACAAAGGAACTGGCATTCAAGGACGTCGAGACTGACGAGCGTGTTATCTATCTGAATCACTTTGTAAATGAATAATTAAGAATTAATAATTAAAAAAGAATACTACCGACCAAGAGAGGACTTAACGGATTTGACTATACTTATTAATAGGGCAACCAGCTCATTACAATCAGCAGAGATTGAACTATAGGTCTGTTCTTCTAAATAACTCGTATCTTTTAAAAGAGAAAGCCAATAAGATGTCTCATTGGCTTCTTTCAAAGCAATACTCATCTTACTTAAAAAGTCTGCACTACTCTGAGCATAATGTGCTTCAGCAACTAAAGCTCCAATAGCAGTTCCACTTCGCAGCATTTGTTTAGATAAAACAAATTCCTTTTGAGAATCGATTAAAAATTTGTATGCGTTCACTATACGAATAGCAAACGCATACGATTTAGTACGGATAACATTATCCCTTACTATCATTTTTTAATTCTTAATTCTTAATTAAGTCACGCCCTGTCATTTCAGCCGGCTGTGCCATGCCTAAGATGTGCAGGATAGAGGGAGCGACGTCTGCCAGAACTCCGTTTTCGACTTTAGCGTCTTTGTTCTCTGTTACGTAGACGAATGGAACCGGGTTCAGGGAGTGAGCCGTGTTAGGAGTACCGTCTTCATTCAGTGCGTGATCGGCATTACCGTGGTCGGCGATGATGATTACTTCATAACCGTTGGCTTTGGCAGCTTCCACCGTATCTTTCACGCAGTTGTCGATAGCTTCGACAGCCTTTTCGATAGCGCCGTAGATACCGGTATGGCCGACCATATCACCGTTTGCATAGTTCACCACGATGAAGTCGAACTTCTGCGTGCCGATAGCTTCCACCAGTTTGTCTTTTACTTCGTAAGCGCTCATTTCCGGCTTCAGGTCGTAGGTAGCCACTTTCGGGCTGGGAACCAGGATGCGTTCTTCGGCTTCATAGGGAGTTTCGCGTCCGCCATTGAAGAAGAAAGTCACGTGAGCGTATTTCTCTGTCTCGGCGATGTGAAGCTGGGTCTTACCGCTGTTAGCCAGGTATTCGCCCAGTGTGTTCTGTACGTTTTCCTTGTCGAACAGGATGTGAACGCCTTTGAACGATGCATCGTACGGAGTCATGCAGTAGTATTGCAGGCCGGGGATCGTGTGCATACCCTGTTCCGGCATATCCTGCTGAGTCAGGACGACTGTCAGTTCTTTTGCGCGGTCGTTACGGTAGTTGAAGAAGATGACTACGTCGCCTTCCTTGATCGTGCCGTCTACGGTTGCATTGTTGATCGGTTTGATAAACTCGTCGGTTACGCCTTCGTCATACGATTCCTGCATCGCCTTAACCATGTCGTCGGCTTGTTTGCCCTTGCCTTCGACCAGCAGGTCGTAAGCCTCTTTCACACGTTCCCAACGTTTGTCGCGGTCCATAGCGTAAAAGCGACCGACAATAGAGGCGATCTTACCGGCAGACTGTGCACAATGGGCCGTCAGTTGTTCGATAAAGCCTTTACCGCTCTTCGGGTCTGTGTCACGGCCGTCCATAAAGCAATGGATGAACGTATTGTCGATTCCGTATTCCTTCGCGATATCGCAAAGTTTAAACAGGTGGTCGAAAGAGCTGTGTACGCCGCCGTCGGAAGTCAATCCCATGAAATGAACGTTCTTGCCGTGTTCTTTAGCGTAAGAGAAGGCAGAAACGATTCCGGGATTCTTCATTATGCTGTTGTCTGCGCAGGCACGGTTGATCTTTACCAGGTCCTGATAAACGATACGTCCGGCGCCAATATTGAGGTGTCCTACTTCAGAGTTACCCATTTGTCCGTCAGGCAGCCCTACGTTTTCGCCGCTTGCCTGCAACTGGGAATGAGGATAATCAGCCAGCAAACTGTCCCAATAAGGAGTGGGAGTGTTAAAGATTACGTCGTCTTTACCTTGATCGCCGATACCCCAGCCGTCAAGAATCATTAAAAGGGCTTTCTTGCTCATGATTGCTTAATTTATTATATTGTTTATACTCATTATCGTTATTCGGGCGCAAAGATAATTAATTTCAACCACATATTGTTTGCCCGTAAAGTATTACTTTTGTAAACGATATGGAAAAGACGATATACGACAAAGAGCTGGGAACCATTCTTATCCGTACCAGCTCCCGCGCTACCCGCTATACGCTCAAGATTTCCAAAGGAACAATCACAGCGACTATGCCGTTAGGCGGCAATGAGGCACGTATGCTTGCCTTTATCCGCGAGAACAAGGAGAAACTGCGCGCCGCCCTTGACAAACATCCCGCCCGCCCTCTTCTGACAGAGGAGACGGAGATGCAAACGGCTACTTTCCGCCTCCATATTTTCCGTACCGACCGGGCTAATTTCTATATGAAGCTGGACGGTGGCGTCCTGCATATCGCCTGCCCCAATCAAACCGACTTTACCGACAAGCGTGTCCAGGAATTATTAAAGGGTCTCTTGGAAAAAGCACTCCGCCACGAAGCCCACCGCCTCTTGCCTTCGCGCCTGTTGGGCCTGGCATCCCGGCACGGCTTCACCTGCACGGGAATAAAGATATTCAACAGCAAGAGTCATTGGGGCAGTTGTACGCCCCGCCGCAGCATCAACCTATCCTTATCCTTGATGCTCCTCCCCTGGCACCTGGTCGACTACGTTCTCCTCCACGAACTTTGCCACACCATCGAGATGAACCACAGCGACCGCTTCTGGGCGCTGATGGACAAAGTCACCGACGGGAAATCACAGGCGCTGAGAAAGGAGTTGAAGGGGTATCATATGTTGTAAAAAAAGATATATTCCACTGATAAAAACAACGAAGCCCACGCAACCATCAGATTGCGCGGGCTTGTTTTTTGTCTGCCTTCGGTCTTCACAGAGGGAGGGACAGATGAACTTTTTTCTGTAATTTCGATTACTTTAGTATTAATATTCACCGCTTGTTCGCCCTCACGGGGTAGTTGGACATCTCAGACGGGCGACTATAAAAGACGCCTGTGGGAACGTGCCGCACGAGTGAATCTTAGAATTATTTGATTATAAACACACCCCCTGTCCCCTCCCTAAGAGGGGAACAGAGAATGTTTTATATTCACTTTACTTCATTATACCGTCAATTATTTAACGATAGCTTTTACAGCTTCTTCGCCTTCAACAGCTACAACGACTACACCGGCAGGAGCAGCGATCGTTGCGTCGCTTGAAGTGATAACTGTGTTAGCAACTACCTGGCCTAAGATGTTAGTGATAACAACCTTCTTGCCTTCGGCGTTAGCTATTCTTACTGCACCTTCCTGAGCAACTACAGCAACTTCAGTTGTTGCGATTTCTTCGTTGTCAGTAGCAAATTCGTCATCAGAAGTCTTACGAAGAACGTTGAACTTCAATGCAGGGTCACCACCTGTAACAGCATCTTCGAAAGAAGACTTGTTGCTTGTCAATACCAGGCAACCATTCTGATTCTTCAACCATGCAGCGCAGTTAGGAGCGATTGACAATTTCGTACCGTTTGCACTGTATTTGCCATCTGTTTCAGGATAAGCCATAGACTCGATCAAGAATGAGTTTTCAACATCTTCTTTTTCTACGTTGATAGCCTTGTCAGGATATACGTAGCGGAATGACCAGGTCACATTCTTATGCATGTCCTTTGTCAGATCGACAATGAACGGATATACAGTTTCTTCATCCACATTTGCCGGATCGAAGTTTTCAACGATCTTCTTGTTTGCCTTTTCCAGATCTTCGAACTTGATTTCTTCATTCTTCAATGCTTTGTAAGCAGCCGGCAAGATATACAAGCTGTCACCTCTCTTGATAGCTTCAACGAAACCAACACGGGTATAAGCCTGTTTGTCGTCCAGATACGGCAGAGCGAGTTCGTTGTTTTCCGCATCAGTATACTTGGCTACAGAATCAGCAAAACTTACAAGATATTTACCTCTCCAGAATGCCGGGACAGCCATATGAGCGTGGATACATTTAGATGCGTCGGTTGTCACTTCGAGAGTCTCACGGTCGATATGTACTTCGTCATACTGGCAAGGTTCAGCCACCTTACCCGGATAATAGCTGTTAGATACGGAGATCAAATACTGCGGTTTGATATATCCCAAGCCACGGGTTACCCAAGCAGTATCCACTCTGAACGCCAATTTGCCTTCTGCCTTGTCCTTGCTCCAAATACCCAGATAGTCAACAGTTTCGTTCAGGAAGTTTTTGTTCGTTTCATCCATCAGGAATTCATTACGATATCTTTCGTAGAATAACAGGCTATCTACGCCAGTTTCCACTTCGCCGATATTTTCGTTGTTGAAACGGCGGTAAATAGGAGTATCATCAAGTTTGATGCTGAAAGCAGAAGAACGTTCCGTAGCCAGTTCCTGTACGCCGATCGGAGAATTCAGGTTGTTATCGGATACGCCGGCTTTAGAGAATGCGGGCAGCAAATCACTACCGTTATCATAAGACTTGATGATCGTAAAGAAATCGTCCTCGCCGTAGTAGTTGTTTGCCTTCATATAGAAGCTATCAATTTCAGGCAGATATTCACGTTGTGCCATTGCATATTTCTTATCTGCGATAGAATCCATGACAGCTCCTTCGCGAGCAATGATATAAGCAGTTCTATACAGACGTGCGATACCGATTTTACCATAGATTGTCTTAGCATAAGCCTTATCGTTATCATTTGGATCACCTACACCATAGTGATATTCCTTGCTTTCAAAAGACTGTAACTCGAAGTTCACACCCTTTCTGTTATCCTTGGCATAGAGCAAGCTATCATTATCGATAGTCAGATAACGAGCATCTTCGTCCAATGCATACGGATGGAAATATTTGAATACATATTTATTTATGTTGTATTGGATATCGGCAGCCGGACGATGGTAATATCCCAGATACTTGTCGTTGTAAGCTTCCGGATATTCGTCTTTGTCAATTTCCTTTATTTCCAGGTTTGCACCAGCCAGATCTCCCGAATAAGCAAAAATCTTACCCTCAGCATCTTTGTAAAGCTGTACAGTGATCTTATTGCCATATTCACGGTTTTCGATCACGATCGGAGAAGTAGCGGCCAAATTGCCGTCGTCATAAGTTCTGTCGATAACCCACTGGTAAGCAGGCATGTGAGCTGCCAACTGAGATTCTTCGTCAAAGTCTACCCAATCTTTAACAGTACCGTTTCCATACAACGGATATGCGAAATATTTACCGGTTGTCAGATCCTTGATCGTGTACAGACCATCTTTTACGGATATACGGTCAAGACCTACCGGATCACTGCAACCGCCAAAGCCCAATTTGATGTGAGTGGCCGTGGAATCGTTGCCGACTGTCAACGCCCATTTCACGTTCGGATCCAAATCCTGCAATACAATGTAAGTAGAATCGGCATCATGTGTCTTATGGTCGAAATAGTTTTCACCATTCAAGCGCCAGATTGCCGTATCCACTCTCATATAGATGCTATCGCTGGACAAAGCGTAGTTTACCTGGAATACGTAATGCCCTATCGTTTTGGCTGTTTTGTCAAGATCCCATGCAGCTGCACCGGTTGTATCGGTCAGGACAAGGAACCTGTTACCGCTTGCATTATGCCAAGACGTATCGACACGCAGGTAAGTTCCTTTCTTCGTCGTGAAGTATACACCCTTGTTAGTAACACCGGCAAACGTTGTATCATGCGCGATCAGTTCCTGTTCGAATACATTGCGCAGAATAACATCTTTTCCCGGAGCGTTAACCAATTCTTTTTCCTTGCCACCTATCGTTTTCCAGAAACTGAATCCGATACCGGTGCTGTCAGCGCTTCCTAATAATGTATGAAGAGCATGTGCATTCAAAGTGAGATGTCCTGGAGCTACCAATGTGAAGACATAGCCTTCGTCAGTCGTATGCTTCTTGATCGTATCCGTATTAGCGCCGATCTTCATAGCCTGCAAACCGCCCATAGCACCTGTCTGATCCCAAACCAATGCAACAACACTATCTTCTGCCGGCACGTACGTATACATAGGACGTTTCGTGTCCAGCGGATCCAGAGCTTCAGAGAAAGCCCATCCGTCCAAATCAACACCGACAGCCAACGTATCGCCAGAAGCAGTATAATTGTTCCATGCCGGATTAATGTCGATAGCTAATTTTTTACCAGTTGCCTTGTTACGAAAATCGTAAATCGGAGCCTGGCCCTTTTCGGCTGGTTTCGTTACAGCCACACACCATAAAGAATTTGCCAAAGAATCGGGAGATAAATTGGCCCGGTTTTTCACATACAGCGAATCACTTCCGTCTGCACGCTTAGTCATCACGATGACAGAATCCTGGTTCGCACCGACAGCAATCTGGTACAATTCATCATTGTACGTACCGTCGGTCTTCTCCAGTGTGACATCCTGTGCAGATGCAGAACCAATTCCCATAGTGGCCAGCAAAGCGCTGACCAAAAGAGTAGAAAACTTCTTGTTCATAATCTAAATTTTAATATTAATAATACAGTTAATTGAAATGTCAGTTCTATATATATGTACGCACGTTAATAATGTGCGTTTGTTAAATTTTGTACTTTGACTACGAATACCATCGTTTTTTTTAGTCATTTTTTTCGCCTATCTTTGAACTTCGTATCGGAAAGGGCTATTTTTGTACAGGAATTGCTATCTAATTGATAAGAAAGAATATAGAGGTAGGAAATTTTTTATTGAAAAGAGTTGTGGTTTAAAAAGGAATGCGTATTTTTGTGCAGTAAAAATGACGAATTAAAACGATCCTTTTTTTTAGTCATTTTTTCGCCACTCAACAAACTGAATTCCAGATATTTACTTTAAAAATCAATAGTCTTAAAAAGCATTAACGGCGTTCGTGTCGAAAAAACGGTGCTTTTTAGGGAAAACCCCGATGCCTACTGCGTTCTGAAGGGGTGCCTATTCGTTTTTGATTCGATGCTTATCCGTTCAATTTTGGGCCTTTGATGAATTTCGTGTTAAAAAGCTGCCGAAACTGCCAAAATTGCCCCCCGATGTTTTAAATGGCGACAACCTGTTTAGCCTGCTCCGCATTCTGGAACAAACCATCTATTTATCAAGTGATTAAGTCTAATTTTTCGGCTTTACGAAAGAATTTATCGAAACTATGTGCACCGGCGCCACAGCCATTTACGGCTATCAATAGATCGTGACGTTTGAAACTTCCCGCACAGCATCCTTTACATGTCTCACGACATCCTTCAGAAGGCTGTGGAGAAGGTTACAAACGAATTCTCAATAGTAGACAAAAGAACAATATACAACTATATATCAACACATTACTATTTAACATAGCAGTTAACCCACCCAAAACACTATCGGGGGCAAATTTGGCAGTTTAGGCAGTTTTTCGGATTGTCACTGCATCGGGACGAAACCTTCATAGCGGACTGTCCAGCTTCCGTCTTTCGGGAAGCCGGGGGCATCGCCTTCCGAACCGTCCCAGCCACCACACATCATGGCTACGGCTGTCAGCAAAGCGCCGTTGGAGGGAAAATAAGGGAAGGGTCCGCCTGTAGCCAAACCGTGTTCGTCGAACTGGAAGCCGGCAGAAGGATGCATCAGCATATCGACGGCCAGTTCCGGCTGGCCTGTGCGGGCGGCAGCCATTGCCAGCATCGGGAAATCCCAGCCCCAGATGCGGTTGAATTGCCACTCCTTCGTGACTTTTTCGAGCGTACGCCTGAAAGTCAGCTGATCCACCCCGTCGCCGGGCAACATCCCATACACGCCGGTCAGGGCGGGATGCTCGTAGGTATATTTTGTCCACATATCGGGGATGCCTTCGTATGTCGTATAGACACCGTCGGCAACAGGAAGGGGCGCCATTTTTGAAAGGACTTCCTTCCACTTCCGAGTCTTCTTTTCCGGCAGCCCCAGACGATCCGCCCATTCCAATGCCGTACGCAGGCCGTAGCGGAAATAGCCCAACTCGAAAATAGGATTGATGGTCTGCAACGGGTCTGTATTCTCGGAGACGACAACGACGGGAGGGCCGAGGACATACTGTTTCGTTTTCTTGTCGTAGAACAGGTAATCGGCCATATAATCGGCCGTGTTCAGGACGATCTCTTTCCACTTCGCCAATGTTTCGGGCGTAGGGTCCAAACGGTATTGCATCTCGGCAAAATAGATCGGATGAGGCTCGTGCCAGATCAGATAGGCATGTGCGCTACCGGGCCATTCGCGGTTGAAGTTACCGGTGCACTTCGGCCAGCGCGCTCCGGTGCGTCCTTCACTCTTGGCGCGTTCGAGGGCTTGCGGCATAAAGTCTTTATAGACGTTCAGATAGCGGTCGAAACACTCCATCCGGTTCCACAGTCCGAAGTGCACGCCATGCCACCAGATCATCTCGAAGTGGAAACGGCCGTACCAACCGTTATTCACCAGACCGGATTCCTGGGGAGGATAGAGGCCGCTTTCATTCATACGCATCAGGTATTGCGAGAGGACGATGCGGCGTTCCAGTTCCAGCCAACGCGGGTCTTTGCTGCCTGACAGGTCGACGGCGGCTCCCGAACGCCAGTATTTCTCCCAATTGGCGGCACTCTTCCGCTCGATCGAGGCGACGGGTTCCGTCACATCGGTAACCGGCTCAGGAGAGAAGCAGCAGGTGAAAGAGAACGTATGGGTATGCTGGGGCTGGAGCAGGAACTTATGCGCCTTTTCCGATTCGCGGGCGAAGGTGGCAGGGCCGGTCCAGTCGAGGGTTGCGTAATAACGGGTATCGTCCATCGTACGACTGATACGGACCGAGTTGGAGGCCAGCTTCTCATAGGTGGAAGTATGGCCGGAAATGGTATCGTAGCGTCCTATATAGTGTTTGAAATAGCGTCCGTCCGGATAAGGAAAGTCAAGGTAGATACTCATATTGCCATCGTTCAGCAGTTCGGATTCGATCGTGACACCGATCATATCTTTCTCGGGATGGCAGACGGTGCGTACTTTCACCTCTTTGCGGTTCAGCTCGAAACGGCTGTAGACCACACCTGTCCACAGGTCGATTTCCTGGCGGGCATTGCCCAGGTCGATCTCTTGCGCCTCTTTCCCGTCTTCGCGCAGCAGACGGAAACCGATACGGCCCAGGTTATAGCGGTGGGGATTCTTGGTCAGCCATTCGGAAAGCTCCGGCTGGGCGGGGTCGCGAAGTTCATAGGCGATCTTTTTCCCGTGCGTCTCGACAACGACCGGACGATAGTCTTCCGCCTTCATCCCTTCGGGAAGCGAGAAACTATGCCAACCCCAATCAGACAGGGTGTTAAAAGGGACGAAGGTCTGCAACCCGGTTATATCCATTCCGAAGGCGAACTTTCCGTTACCTACCTGTGCCGGGCTCTTCAACAATGTCCCGGTCGTACACACCCCGTGTCGCTTCACTACGGCTTCACGGTCAATAGGCTCCCCTATTGCCGACAAAGGAAGCAGTGCTGACAGGCAGAAAAGACTCAGTAAATTTATCAGTTTTTTCATGGCGGTTATCCTTTATATATGTTTTCTGCCGATAAAGATAAAAGGATTAACCGGGTCCCGGGTTTATAGTTCTGATCTTTTTCCTTCGATTTCTGGGAAAAGAGTTCCGTTTATCGGTAAGATAGATCATCATTTGCAGTACTTCTTCTTCCAAACCAGGAAGAAGGCAAAGACGACTACCGTAACGGCAACACCGATGATCTGCGAGATACCGGTTGCCATGCCCAAGCCTTCGGGGGCGACAAAGATATAGGTTGAACAGACGGCTGTCATAAACAGAGCCGGGATCAGGGTCACGATGTATAGTTTTTTTGCCGTCACCAGATAGACCGTCAAGGCCCACAGGGTGAACACGGCCAATGTCTGGTTACTCCAGGCGAAATAGCGCCAGATCATATCGAAACCGTCTTTGTCTTTCTGGCTGTAAAGCAAAAGGCCGATCGCCACCAGGAAGAGAGGGATACAGATCATCAGGCGCTTGGCGACACTACGTTGTTCGAGGTGCAGGAAGTCTGCCACGATCAGGCGGGCCGAGCGAAAGGCTGTATCTCCGGATGTTATCGGGGCGGCAATCACACCTAACACGGCCAATACACCGCCTACGGTGCCGAGCCATTCTTTCGTGATACTATCGACCACAACGGCTGCATTGTTCTCGCCCATCCCGTTATTATGATAGAAATAAGTGGCGGCCGCCGCCCAGATCAGGGCAACAATGCCTTCCGTAATCATGGAACCGAAGAAGATCGGCCGGCCGTATTTCTCATTCTTGATACAGCGCGCCATCAACGGGCTTTGTGTCGCGTGGAAGCCGGAAATGGCTCCGCAGGCGATACTCACGAACATGATCGGGAAGATGGGCAGATGACCGGGATAGGTGTTCGGCATCCCGTCCGTAATCTCAGGCAACGGCGGGTGATGGACAAACAGCATGATCAGGATACCGATCGCCATAAACAGCAAAGCCCCGGCAAACAGCGGATAGACCTTACCGATAATCTTATCGACGGGCAACAGCGTTGCGAGGATATAATAGAGGAATACAATAATGATCCAGAAAGTTGCATCCAGATGTTCCGGCGTCAGCTTTGCCAACAGTCCGGCAGGTCCGGCTACAAATACAGAACCGACCAATATCATCAGAAGTACCGTAAAGGCACGCATGAATTGCTTGAAGTTTGTTCCTAAATAGCGTCCGATAATCTCCGGCAGGCTCTCTCCGTTATTGCGCAGGGACAACATACCGGACAGGTAATCGTGCACCGAACCGGCAAAGATACTCCCCAGTACGATCCACAGGAAAGAGGCCGTACCGAACTTCGCTCCCATAATGGCCCCGAAGATCGGGCCCAGTCCGGCGATGTTCAGGAACTGGATCATAAAGACTTTCCAGGTGGGCATCGGGATGTAGTCCACTCCGTCCTGATGGGTATAAGCAGGTGTCTGCCGCTTGGCATCGATACCGAAAATACGTTCAATGAATTTACCGTAAACAAAATAGCCTGCGATTAAGGCGATAAGGCAACAAACAAAAGTAATCATGGTATAAAGAGAATTGAATGATAAACATTTAGTGGTATAGATAAGAGAAGCTAATGGTAACTGTATCCCCTCTCGAGAGGGGATAAGGGGTGTGTTATCTTAAGCCATAACAAGGGAAAATTCACACACCCCCTGCCCCCTCTCGAGAGGGGATTAGTTACTATTGATTCAACAATTTCTTTACGACTTCCGATATCATGCGGCCTTCGGCTTTTCCTGCCAATGCTTTGGAGGCAACGCCCATTACCTTGCCCATGTCTTTCGGGCCGGCGGCACCTACCTGTGCGATGATGGCTTTTATCTCGACTTCCAGTTCTTCGACAGACATCTGTTCCGGCAGATACTTTTCGATAACGGCTACCTGTGCCAGTTCGTCGTCAGCCAGATCCTGGCGTCCCTGCTGTACATAGATAGTGGCGGAATCCTTGCCTTGTTTCACGAGCTTCTGCATGATCTTCAGCGCATCGGCATCCGTCAATGTATCGTTGGCTCCCGGAGCGGTCTTTGCTTCGAGGAAGAACTTCTTTACGTTTCTCAGTGTTTCAAGGGCTACTTTGTCTTTCGCCTTCATTGCGTTTTTAATGTCTTCGCTGACTCTTTCAAACAAATCCATCTTTTGTAAATTAAGAATTAAGAAGGAATAATTAAGGCTTAGAGTCCCCAACCATTCTTTATTCATTATTCATTATTAATTATTCATTATCTAAAACTGATCACTGTGCCGCCTGATTTCGGCTTCTTGCCCTGATTGGCTGACGAAGACTGGAACGCACTACCCTGCGGACGGGTCGCCCCGTCGTCTTTCCGGCGTACCTGCAGGATCTCTTTTGCATTCCGCTTGTAGGTCGGTGTTTCTTCCAGGAGGGCGATCAGGTTGTCATCGTCCAGCTCGTCGGTCGAGAGGATCACGATTTCCGCTTTCGGACGGAAGTTGATATAATCGCGGTAGTAGCGGTTGATCAACTGGTCTTCCTCTTCCTTTTTCTTCTTAAGCTCTTCGGCCTTTTGGGCGGCGGCAAGAAGGTCTTCTTCGGTGTCGAGTGTCTGCTGCTGTTTGGACAGGACGTCTTCCAGACCGAAACCGGTCACCAGGATCGTGATCTTGATCTTGGAACCCAAGCTGTCGTCGTAGCCATGCCCCCACTTGACCTCATAGTCTGTCTTGAAACGTGCCATGAAGTTGTGGATATCATCCATCTCATCTATGCGGAGCGCATCTTCGTGGCTGTAATAGATCACGAAGGCAACGCGCTTGGCATTGAAAATATTATCTATATCGTTGACCAGCGTACTGTGCAAAGCCTCATCGATAGCCCGTTGCAGGCGGCCTTCGCCTTCACCGAACCCGATACTGATCAGGGCTACGCCGCTGTTGCGCATCGTCGTGTCGACATCGGCAAAGTCGACGTTCTGCTCCAGGTTGGTCGTGATGATCTCGGCGATGCTCTTAGCGGCGATCGTCAGTGTCTCATCGGCTTTCCGGTTGGCTTGGGGGACGCTCATACGCTCTTCGGAGTACAAGTCGCGCAGGCGTTCGTTGTTGATAACCAAGAGGGAGTCTACGTTCTGCGCCATCTTCCGCACGCCTTTGACAGCTTTCACGATCTTCTGGCGGCCTTCAAACAGGAAAGGAATCGTAACGATGCCGACAGTCAGGATACCCATCTCTTTCGAGATCTTAGCAACGATCGGACCGGCTCCCGTACCCGTACCACCACCCATTCCGGCAGTGACAAAGGCCATACGCGTGCCGTCGTTCAGCATCTCGCGGATCTCTTCTTCGCTTTCGATAGCCGCCTCTTCTCCTCTTTCGGGGACATTACCTGATCCAAGGCCGCGGGTCGTGTTCTTTCCGATCAACAGCTTATCGGGCACATCGGACTTCTGCAATGCCTGATTATCGGTATTACACAACACGAAAGAGACATCGTGAATGCCTTCCTTGTACATGTTGCTGACAGCATTACCACCACCGCCACCGACGCCTATCGCTTTGATGATCGTCTGAGGCGCTTTTGCCAAATCAAAATCGTATGTCTTATCGTCCATTGTCGTCTGTCTTTATTTGTTACCGATTATTGCTCATTCAACATATCGTCTACCTTGCCGGCTGCTTTATCGACTGCTTTATCGAACATCTCGAATAGGCTCCAACCTTTCTTAGTCGAATTCTTATCCCCCTTTTTGTCGTTCTTTTTCGTCCCGACATGCTCATCCTTAGGAGGAGCGGGCGGGGTCTGTATTGTCTGTTCAGCGGGAGACTGCTCTTTTACTTCCTCTTCGATCTCCGCTATTTTAACGTCGACTTTCTTTTCCTCCTTCTTCTTTTCCGGTTCGGGAGCGGTGTAAGCGGCACAGTTTTCCCGGCCTTTCAGCAAGAGGGCGACTGCGGTGGTGTATTCGGGGTTGTTGGCAATCATCTCACCGTCGGCAATCAGGTCTTTCCGGACGGAGGCATAACGCACCTCCATCTTGAAGCGTTCGCCGAGGGCTTCGCGCATATTCTTCAGTGCGGCGCCGTTACCGGCAACCACGACACTGTAGCCCGGCGTCTTGGTCACTCCGGCCTCTTCCAGGCGGGCATATATGTTTTCGATGATCTCACGGCTGCGGGCTTCCACGACCATATTGATGTCTGATAGCTTGAGCTCGCCGGCATGCTGTCCGTCCGCCAGGTCGACCGAGACCATTTGTTGTTCGTTGTCTTTCTCCCAGATGGCATTGCCGTAGGTGCGTTTCACACGTTCGGCTTCCTTTTCCGGTATGCCTAACGACATCAGGTCGCGGGTGATCAACTGGCTGCCTAACGGGATTACGTACAGGCCTGCCAGGCTTCCATCTTTATATATCGTAACGGAGGTCACGCCTGCACCGAAATCGACCAGGGCACATCCTTTATCTTTCTCCTGTTCCGTCAGGATCAGATCGGCCAAGGCTAACGGCGAAACGATTGTGCCTGCCACATCGAGCTTGATCTGTTCCGTCATATTGGTCGTCACGGCATGACGGAGCGACGGACGTCCGACAACCAGTTTATAGCGTGCATCTATCCGGGAGCAACCCATTCCCACCGGATGGGCTTCCGGCTGGTTGTCGAGGAAGTAGGCGGGCGGTGCGACCTCCAGCACATCGAGCATATCGGGATGATACTGGCGGCACTCCTGATCCAGTTCCTGCAGGATTTCTTCGGTCACCGTACCGTCGCCGATCACCCGTGACACGGCATGGCTGATGGTGCGAAGCGACTGACCTCCCACCCCGATATAGACCTTAGCGATACGGGCGCCTCCCAACTTGTTTTCCAGTTTGCGGATCAGGCGCACGATCTTGCCGGCTGCATCCTTTATATTATATACACATCCTCTTCGTATACAGGTCTCGGAATTCTCTACTTCGTAGGCTATTATGGAAAGAGCTCCCGAAGAGCCTTTCGCACCTACCATACCGACCATGTGAGAAGAGCCAAGGTCGATGGCTGCTATAAAGTCTG
>URZO01000038.1 GCA_900552465.1 uncultured Parabacteroides sp.
CTTATGAAGAAGAATTTGCGCATGCACGGGATATCAATAAGTTATATGGCGAACAAAATGCATTCCGCTATCTGCCATTAAAGAATATGGTGCTCCGCCTTTTCCCGGGCGATAGTAACGAAGAAGCTGAAATGATCGCACTTGCCGCAAAACTCTGCCACACGCCACTGACTATCAGTTTTGACCCGAATGATGATCGCACGGCTGCATTATCACCGGCCGGTTGTGCACTAAAGAAAGAAACGTTCGATGAATTCCTCAAAACAATGAGAACCTATGAACGCATCCGCACTTGTGGCGCCGATATTCCGATGGAAATGTATGAGGAGGCAGCCCGTAGGAATAAATACATTGCCACGGCAAAACCTGTAAAAAACGGACGTGTAGAGTTGATACATTATATCAAGGAGCAAAGCATCTCCTTCGAATACCATCGATATGGTAGTATTCTGGATGTGCCGCCTGTAGAATAACAATTAAAGAAGAGTGTGTTCCGGCTTGTCTGTGGAAAAACAGACAGGTCGGAGCACGCTCATTCCCCGCTCTCCACCGGCAACGGCAAAGAAACAGTAAATTCGCTATATTTTCCTTCTATGCTCTCCACGCTGACATATCCACCATGTTCCCGGGCCACATTCATCACATAGTTCAGCCCCAGACCAAAACCGGAAACTTTCTTCTTCGCATCCTCATGCCGGGTAATGACACGTTCAAACTTATCAAATACAATCCGTTGAGCTGCAAGCGGAATGCCGATTCCATTATCCCGCACCCTGATCTGAGTATACTGCCCCGAAAGACAGGAAGTAATTTGTATATCTACCGTATCCTTAGAGTATTTCACTGCATTATCTATGAGATTGCTTAAAGCCTCTTTCAGGTATTCTTCATCAGCATAAACTCCCTCTTCCTGCAAGTCAACCTGAAATGTGATAGGCTTTTCCGCCTTAGCAGTGAACGTGTGTACCAGTTCATCCACCATCGGATGAAGTTGAATCCAGTTCTTATCCAACAATAATTGCCCATGTTCCAACTTAGAGATAGTCAGCACTTTATTGGCCAGTGCAAGCAAATGCTGCGCCTCTGCCTCCAGTATATCGAAGTGTTTTTCTTTCTTCCCGGGCTTATCATCCACTTTTTCGCTGCGAAGCACTTTAAGGCCAATCAGGATGGAACTGATTGGATTCTTCATGTCGTGAACCATAGCATAAGAGAAATCTTCACGCATTCGTGCCAATTCATCTTGCCGGCGGATAATATCCACCTGCTTACGTATGGCAAATAACAGAAGCCCCAAAGCCACTATCGTTCCGAAAAACATATAAAGCAACTTGCCGATGAACCCGGCACGAAGATTCCGGACGTAAGCATGTACTCCCTGGGTATCATTCACAGGACACACGAAAGTATAGTGCTGTTCCAATAGTTTCCGGTAATCAGAAAAATATCGTAAATCCTGCTTCAATACGATGGAATCGTTGTGTAAAGATACTGTATCCAAGCGGAACTTGATCCGCTTCAAATTCACTTCATCCAGCTCGTGACGGAAAAAGGTAGCCAGGTCCTTAGTCTGACCGGCCTCAAATGCATCCGTCGCACGTCCGTAAGCTTCATGGATATTACGTATTACTTGTTGCCGGTTCAGTCCGAAACTTCGTCCCACCCAATTTCCAAGCAAGTACAGTACAGCGGCAGTTGCAGTTATTGTAAAGAGTATATAATACGACTTTTTCATCAATAATTCTATATTTCAGGCAAATATAGATAAACTTTTCTTTCCATCTTAACATAAAGATAACATTCTGATAACCTAAATTAATTTCATACTCTTACTATCTTTGCAGCGTAGAAAACAATAAAAAGGAATGATGGAAAAGAAAGAAGTAAATAAAGAAACATTCAACCGCCCGGATGGAGTGGAAGTGAAACTCACAGCAAAGTCCATTAACATAAAAGGATTTCTATTTTTTTTCATTCTGTTCCTGACAGGTAGTTATCTGTTTGTTTATGTATGGGATGAATATTCGTCGTTTAATGCCGGACTTTTATTAGGTACTACTATAAAAGGGATCATCAGCCCTAAATCACTGATTTGCATACTGTTACTTGTCACATTTTACACATTGCTCCAAGCAGGAGTTCTTTATTGGTTTAGCGGAAAAGATAAAAAAGTCCTGCACTGGCATTCAGACTGGACAAGCGTAGGGTTTATCCCAACCCGTCCAATCCCATTGAAATTTTATCGGGTATCCTTATTATTGCCAGGCATCTTATTGGGAATAATGCCCGCAATTCATGGATTCTGCACAGGAGAGGCCAATATATTCTTTTTAGGATTATTGGGAATTTTGGGTGGTACAGGAGATTTTCTTTTTTGGTACAGCCTTCGTGCCTTTGATGATGAAGATCTACTCTTGGCCGGTAAAAAGGCTTTTCAGGCCACTATTATAAAACGCAATTACGGGAAGAATGACTAAAGAGAACTCCAGGGAGAACTACTAAACAAACAGGCTCTCCTTTGCTTTTGCTCAAGACCTTTTTACCGCCAGCACTAAGCCTTATTGGATGTCAACCAAGATTAACAGGCCTGTCAACCTTGGTTAACGGATCCATCAACCTTGGTTGACAAGCCTGTTAACCAAGGTCAACACCTGACTATTCCTTAGGGGAAAGGGATATTTCACTGATTATAAACAGAATATCCCCTTATATAAAACAACAGAACACCTTGTTTGCCGGACGATACAAAGTGAGGGTAAAAAAACTGCCCTCACTCTTTTTTCTGCTCTCACTCACGCTTAACATTCTAATTATTATCGATTTATTCCAGAAGTGAGGGCAGTGAGGGTAGAATGAGCCAACTTTTTACTGGTATTTATTCCTTTTCGCCGAAAGCCAAATCTCCTGCATCCCCCAGTCCCGGAACAATATACGAATGCTCGTTAATCTCCGGATCAATGGCTGCACACCAAATGGTGGTCTTATCTGCAGGCAGTGTCTCAGCAATGTGTTCCACAGCTTGCCGACTGGCAATGATAGAAGCAACATGAATCTCCGCCGGATGCCCTTTCGTCAGCATAGCCTGGTAACTCAACTCCATACTGCTACCGGTGGCCAACATTGGGTCTGTGATTATCAGCGTTTTTCCGTCAATGCGCGGTGAAGCGATGTATTCAATATGAATATCAAACTTCAGCGTATCCTTATACTTCCGGTAAGCGGAAACAAAAGCATTCTCCGCACCGTCGAAATAGCTTAGAAAGCCTTGATGGAAAGGTAGTCCCGCACGCAGGATGGTGCTTAATACCAGTTGGTTATCCGGGGTCTGCACAGGTGCTATTCCCAGCGGAGTCTGGATATTCTTCTGAGAATAGGCGAACTCCTTACTCATTTCATAGGCCATAATCTCCCCGATGCGTTCAATGTTCCGGCGAAAGCGGAGACGGTCGTTCTGTACTTGCACATCCCGGATCTCGGCAACATACTGGTTCAGGATGGAATTTGTTTCGGCAAAATTGATAACTTTCATTATGTGATTTGAATTTATATGCGCAAAGTAAACGATTTCCTGCGCAATTTGCAACATTCAGTTTGCAGATATTGTTATGGAGTTATAAAAGACTTCTCATTAAAGAAAAATTTCTCTAATCAGGAGATTGTTTCGAAAGAAAATACTACTTTTGTACGCGAAAAACAAGGGGCTGTTTGAATATACCCTGATTCATATCAATTTCCCCTTGCAATTAAGGTAAAAAGATATTAGCAAGAGATTAATAAACCAAATACCAAAATTTTAAATCATTAAAAGAAATGGCAAATTTAGATTTAAGCAAGTACGGTATCACGGGTGTGACTGAAATCATTCACAATCCCTCATACGATGTACTCTTCGCAGAAGAAACCAAACCAAGTTTGGAAGGTTTTGAAAAAGGTCAGGTAACTGAACTGGGTGCTGTAAACGTTATGACTGGTGTTTACACCGGCCGTTCTCCTAAAGATAAATTCTTCGTTATGAATGAAGCCAGCAAAGATTCTGTATGGTGGACTTCAGACGAATACAAAAACGACAATAAACCTTGTAGTGAAGAAGCTTGGGCTGACTTGAAAGCTAAAGCTGTTAAAGAATTGAGCGGCAAGCGTCTGTTCGTTGTTGATACTTTCTGTGGTGCTAACGCTGCAACTCGCATGAAAGTACGTTTTATCGTAGAAGTAGCTTGGCAGGCTCACTTCGTAACTAACATGTTCATCCGCCCGACTGCTGAAGAACTTGCTGCTTACGGAGAACCTGATTTCGTTTGCTTCAATGCTTCTAAAGCAAAAGTTGAAAACTACAAAGAACTGGGTCTGAACTCTGAAACAGCTACTGTATTCAACTTGAAGACGAAAGAACAAGTAATCCTGAACACTTGGTACGGTGGTGAAATGAAGAAGGGTATGTTCTCTATCATGAACTACATGAACCCGCTTCGTGGCATCGCTTCTATGCACTGCTCTGCCAACACCAACATGGAAGGCACTGACTCTGCTATCTTCTTCGGTCTGTCCGGTACAGGTAAGACTACTTTGTCAACCGACCCGAAACGTAAGTTGATCGGTGACGACGAACACGGATGGGATGACGAAGGTGTATTCAACTACGAAGGTGGTTGCTACGCTAAGGTTATCAACCTGGATAAAGAAAGCGAACCGGATATCTACGCTGCTATCAAACGTGACGCTCTTCTGGAAAACGTTACAGTTGCTGCTGACGGCAAGATCGACTTCGCTGATAAGAGCGTGACAGAAAACACACGTGTTTCTTATCCGATCTATCATATCGAAAACATCGTTAAACCGGTTTCTAAAGGCCCGCACGCACAGCAGGTTATCTTCCTGTCTGCTGATGCATTCGGCGTATTGCCTCCGGTATCTATCCTGAACCCGGAACAGGCTCAGTACTACTTCCTGTCTGGTTTCACCGCTAAATTGGCTGGTACGGAACGCGGTATCACTGAACCGACTCCTACATTCTCAGCTTGCTTCGGTGCTGCTTTCTTGTCATTGCACCCGACAAAATATGCTGAAGAACTGGTTAAGAAGATGGAAAAGACCGGTGCTAAGGCTTATTTGGTTAACACTGGTTGGAATGGTACTGGCAAACGTATCTCTATTAAAGATACAAGAGGTATTATCGATGCTATCCTGGATGGTTCTATCGACAAAGCTCCGACAAAAGTTATCCCGTACTTCGATTTCGTTGTACCGACAGAATTGCCGGGTGTTGATCCGAAGATCCTTGATCCGCGCGATACTTATGCTGACGCTGCTCAGTGGGACGAAAAAGCTAAAGATTTGGCTGGCCGTTTCATCAAGAACTTCGCTAAGTTCACTGGTAACGAAGCTGGTAAGAAGCTGGTTGCTGCTGGTCCGAAATTGTAATTACATACATAACGACTATAAAAGCGCAGGACTTCGGTTCTGCGCTTTTTTTGTATATATACATTAATTTTAGCACAAATGTTAGGATGTTTTAAAATCTATTTCTATCTTTACACCAAATTATATGTTAATGTGGGATGTGAGGTATAAAATGATAAAACGTTTATTGCTGATCGTGGGAATTGTTGTGTCTTTGTCATCATGTGGCGAGGATATTGCTTACCGGATAGAAGGAAAACTTGCCAATCTGGAAGATCAGACCTTATATGCCGTTTTTGAGAATGACGATATAAAGGTGGTAGACACCATAACTTGCGAGAAACCAGGCCAGTTCCTGATAGAGAGAAAACAAGGAGATTTTCGGGAAGTAACCATTTTCTTTGAGGATAAGACGCATTGGGTTACTGTTTATCCGGAAAAAGGAGAGAAAGTGACAATTACCGGGGATGCTAATTACCCCTCTATGCTGCGTGTGAAGGGGGGACGTATAAACGACCGTCTTTCTTCGATAAAAAAAGAATTGGCCCCTTTGCTGAAAGAACAGGCCGATCTGATCCACCAACTTCATAATAGAGACCGGGAGAGTGTCAATAATACGATAGAGGAGACAGATGTTGCTTCGCGTCTGGCAAATGTGAACCATTTGTTGAGTGAGGGAGCTGCTGCAGCTGTTAAGAAATATCCTGACGAAGAGGCTTCTGTAATATTGATCCAGAACTATTTTATGCATCCTGACGATACGAGGCAGATGGATGAATTGCTGGCTGTATTAAATCCAAAGCTGAATGATTTCTATTTGGTGCGGAAGTTGCAGGAGTATAGTACGCGGGCAAAACGTACAGCCTTAGGAGCAGAAGCTCCGGGATTCAATGTGAAGAATATATATGGGGCGCCCGTTAGCCTGGACTCTTTTCCTAAAAAGTATATATTGCTTGCCTTTACGGCTCCCTGGTGCGATATGTGCCAGACGGAAGATCTGTATCTGGATGAAGTCGCCACAAGATATCCGAAGGACAAAGTGGATATGTTATTGATCAGTCTGGATGACAATCAGGGAGAAGTTCGCAAAGTTCTTGCAAAAGACAGTATCGATTGGAATTTAGTTACCGACTCTGCCGGACAGGCTGCGATGTTGGTCGATTTATATAATGTAAGTGCTTTACCCCGTTGCTTTCTGATAGATGAAGAAGGAAAGATTATTCTGAAAACGGATAACGGGATGGAGATTAAGCAGACATTGGAAAACTTAATAGAATTATGAGTTTTGAATTCTGAATTATGGTGTTGATGGTTGGTTTAATTCAATAGGAAACAGTTCAATTCATAATATCTGATTCAAAATCTATAGTTCATAATTTATAATTCAAAATTCTTAGCTATGTTAGTCAAGTCTTATGCTGCCGCCGTGCAGGGAATATCGGCAACAATCGTTACGATTGAAGTAAATTGCACAAAAGGTATCCAATTCTTTTTGGTAGGGCTTCCGGATGTAGCTGTCCGTGAAAGTCATGAACGTATAATATCGGCGCTTCAGGTAAGCGGCTATAAGTTTCCCCGTAACCGTATCGTAATTAATATGGCACCGGCTGATATTCGGAAAGAAGGTTCTGCGTATGATTTGCCACTTGCAATCGGTATTCTGGCAGCTGCCGAAGAACTGGATGCTTCCCGTCTGGACCAGTTTCTGATGATGGGCGAACTGTCGCTCGATGGCAGCCTGCAACCGGTTAAAGGAGTACTTCCCATTGCGATTAAAGCTCGTGAAGAAGGTTTTAAAGGTTTTATCGTGCCGAAACAGAATGCCCGTGAAGCCGCTGTCGTCAATGATTTGGAAGTATATGGTGTCTCCACAATAAAGGAAGTGATCGAGTTTATGGGCGGAAAGAGGAATTTGGAACCTACATTTGTTAACACACGTGAAGAGTTTTACGCCCGTCAGTTGCAGTTTGAATCGGATTTTTCAGATGTGCGTGGGCAGGAAAATGTGAAGCGTGCGATGGAAGTGGCTGCTGCCGGCGGTCATAACCTGATTCTGATCGGTCCGCCAGGCAGCGGAAAGTCGATGCTTGCCAAGCGTCTCCCTTCTATTTTACCACCGTTCACATTACAAGAGTCGTTAGAAACAACCAAAATACATTCGGTTGCCGGTAAAATAGGACTCGAGACATCTTTGATGACGCAACGTCCTTTCCGGTCTCCCCACCATACGATATCGAATGTGGCAATGGTTGGCGGGGGCGCATTTCCGCAACCGGGAGAGATCAGTCTGGCGCACAATGGAGTTTTGTTTCTTGATGAACTGCCTGAATTCAACCGGAGTGTCCTCGAAGTTATGCGGCAGCCTTTGGAAGACCGGACGATAACGGTTTCACGTGCCCGTTTCTCTGTCGATTATCCGGCCAACTTTATGTTGGTGGCTTCCATGAATCCTTGTCCATGCGGCTATTATAATCATCCCGACCGTCCGTGTCTTTGTTCACCGGGAGCGGTCCAGAAATATATGAACCGTGTTTCCGGCCCCTTGCTGGATCGCATCGATATCCAGATAGAAGTTGTGCCTGTCCCTTTTGAGAAGATATCCGAACAGCGTCCCTCTGAATCCAGTGAAGCCATCCGTGGAAGGGTGATGCAAGCCCGTGCCATTCAGGAAAAGCGTTTTACCGGCTGCGAGGGAATTTACAGCAATGCACAGATGACCTCGAAACTGCTCCACGAATATGCCGTGCCGGATGCTGCCGGCCTTTCTCTGCTGAAAGTAGCGATGCAACGCCTCAACCTGTCCGCCCGGGCCTATGACCGCATATTGAAAGTCTCCCGTACCATTGCAGACCTTGAAACCTCCCCGAATATCGAAGCGCGTCATCTGGCGGAAGCAATTAACTACCGTAATCTGGATCGGGAGACGTGGGGAATGTAAATATAGGTGCCAGAAAACACGCTGTATCAAAATAAAACCTATATTTGCTAAAATAAAAAGGTTTGGATGCCAATAACTATTTGAAGCAATGGACAGTGGAAGAAGAGAAAAAGATGAGTACGGGAAAGTATATACATTTTACTTTCCAAAACTTGTGCGGTTCTGCCAGACCTATCTGTTGTCGCAGGAAGAGGCTGAAAATCTGGTGCAGGACATCTTTCTTTATCTTTGGGAGCATCCCGAAGTGCTGGAATCATTAGGCAATAGAAATGCTTTTCTTTTTACAATGGTAAAAAACCGTTGTATCGATTATTTACGTAAACAAACTCAGACACAAGGCAGGAAGCGTCCGCTATCTGAACTGGAGGAAAAGGAGTTGAAGTTGAAGCTCTATTCTTTGCAAGCATTTGACGAAAGCCATTTGTCGGCCAGTGAGATTGAAGTAATTGTCCAAAATGCGATCAATACACTTCCGGAACGTTGCCGGGAAATCTTTATCCTCAGCCGGCTGGAGGGCTTACGGCATAAACAGATTGCCGAAAAGTTGAATATCACGGTCAATACGATAGAAAGCCAGATTACCATTGCTTTGCGCAAGCTGCGGGAAGAGTTGCGCGACTATGCCCTGCTACTCGCTTTTCTGATGCAAATCTTTACAGATGTTAAAGTCTGATCTTTTTTTCTTTTCCTTTGGCGGAATTCCTTTTTATTGACGTCTTAAAAATAAAAAGAAAGCTACAATGGACGAACTGCTTCATAAATATTTTGCGAATACACTGGCGGATGAAGACAAACAAGTGTTGTTTGACGCGCTGGAGAAGGATTCTGCCTTAATGGACGAATTTGTTCGCATACAAAATACGGTAGCTGTTTCCGGGATGATGAAGAGTGAGTCGGACGATGACTGGAGCCAACTTAAATTGAAAGAAGTTTTACAAAAAGCCCGGTTCAGGAAAAACCGCCGGTTTACACTCTCTATACTTAGATACGCGGCGGTTGCGGCAGTATTGGTCAGTGTCTGGCTGTTTTCCGACTATTATCACACAAAAAGATCAACAGTTGAATATACCTATATCGAAGTTCCGAAAGGACAGCGGGTCACTCTTACTTTGCCTGACGGTTCGCAGGCATTTCTGAATTCCCGTTCCAAACTGAAGTTCTCCAATCAGTTCAATCACAAAAATCGTAAAGTAGAGTTGGATGGTGAAGGCTTCTTCTCTGTGCAAAAGAATACGGAAATTCCTTTTATCGTGTCTGCCGGTGAATATAATGTGGAGGTGACAGGAACTCAATTCAATGTCTTTGCCTATTCGGAGAGTGATTTGTTTGAGACCGATTTGGTTAACGGGTCGGTTTTTATATACAAAAGCAGCGATGAAAGTCAGAAACTCTATTTATCACCGGAAGAGAAAGCGTATCTTGCCGACGGGCAGCTACATAAGACTGCTTCCCGTTTTATACAGACCCAGCGCTTGCAGGATGGTGTTTATAGTTTTGAGAGCAGCTCTTTTCAGGAAATTATAAACAAACTGTCATTATGGTATGATGTCAGGTTTGAAGTCCGCAATCCTGAAATACGTTCTTATGTCTTTTCCGGAAAGTTCCGCCAGAGCGACAGTATCAATCAGATTATGCTGGCGATCAAAGAAACCGGAAAATTCAACTATACTATTGTGGGAGAAGACAAAATCGAAATCTATTAATTTTAAATCTGTTGCCTATGAACACATCTTAGTAAACAAAGATAGGACACAAAAAGAGGAGTGTTGGAGCACTCCCCTTATGAAGTCAATACTATCATTCTCGTGCGACCTTAAATAAAGTATCAACTATTTAATTCTGCAAAGTTATGAAAAAAAACTTAGCACAAGTAATCTATGTCTTAAGAGAATATAATTTAAAGAAAGTATTTCGTATTATGAAAATATCCACTTTCCTTTTCTTTTTACTTGTTCTCCAATTGCATGCGGAAACCGTTCTTTCCCAAGGCGCCGCAGTGGAACTAAGTAAGAGTTCTCTTACTCTCAATGAACTGATCCGGACCATTGAGGATCAGACAGACTATCTTTTTATTTTCAGTAAGAGTGATATTAATGTAGACCGGGTAGTTTCCGTATCGACTTCCAGTGAAAAAGTATCCGATGTCTTACAAAGCGCTTTGGAAGGAAGCGGTGTGACTTTCCATTTTTCCAATAATTACATCACGCTGCGGAAGAAAGTTTCCGAGGAGTCTAATTCTGTTTCTGCTCCCCAGCAAAGTAACATTACCGTTACGGGAGTGGTCGAGGACGCTTTAGGCCCGGTTATCGGGGCGAATGTGGTGGAAAAAGGAACCACTAACGGGACAATTAGCGATGTCAACGGAAAGTTTTCGTTGACTGTCGGCCCGAATGCAGTCCTGGTGGTCAGTTATATCGGTTATGTCGAACAACAGATACCGGTAAATAACCGGACATCGATAAACATTCAGCTTCGTGAAGATACACAGGCTTTGGACGAGGTAATCGTTGTGGGATATAGCACAATGAAGAAAAAGGACTTGACCGGAGCGGTCTCGGTCGTAAAAGTAGACGATATAGAAAACCGAGCATCGACCAATGTCATGCAATCCCTGCAGGGACGTGTCCCCGGTGTATTTATTACTTCCAACGGTTCGCCGGACGGCGCTGCTTCGGTTATGATTCGCGGGGTCAGTACCCTGGGAGAACATGATCCCCTTTACATTATTGACGGTATGCCAAGTACCGAAGGCATGAGTGAAGTGGCACCCCAGGATATCGAATCTATCCAGGTGTTGAAAGATGCCTCTTCTGCCAGTATATACGGTTCCCGTGCTGCGAATGGTGTTATTATCATAACGACTAAAAAAGGAGACCGCCAAAAGACGACAATCAGTGCGCGTGCTTCCTTGACCGTCAGGAATTATTCCAGACCACTCGACTGGTTGAATACGGAAGAAAGAGGACGCATCCAATGGCAGGCTGCCCGTAATGACGGCAACGATCCGAACCGTTCCGAACTGTATCAGTTTGAAGACCACCAGGATGCTAACGGAAACTGGGTGCTGGATAAGGTTTTATGGCCTGAATTTATCGACTCTCCATATAATACGATGCGTTCGTCGGATACCGACTGGGTAAAGGAAGTCGGACAGACAGCCGTGACTCAGAATTATAACCTGAACGTTTCTACCGGAGGGAAAAACGGAAGATCCCTTTTCTCATTGGACTACCTGAATAACCGAGGAACGATTAAGGAAACCTTTAATGAACGTTATTCTGCACGTTTCAATTCCGACTATACGATGTTCAACGGTCGGTTGACGGTAGCGGAGAATTTCTCAATCACAAAGAGCAAAAGAAGCCGTCTGGATGCTGGTGGTATCCTGACAAACACCCGTGAAATACAACCGATCGTACCCGTACATACCGTTGACGGCGAAGGTTGGGGCGGCCCGTGGGGCAGCATGGGTGACCGGAAAAACCCGGTTCGTATTATCGAACAAAGCAAGGGGAATGACAATCATGTCCTGCGTATGTTCGGAGATGCTTCTATCACTTTGGAACCGATCAAGAATCTTTATCTCAAGACAGTAATCGGCATCGACTATACTTTCTTCTGGTATCGCAATATGTTCCTTCCTTATAAAGAAGGCTACCTGAAAGACGATACGCCGGTAGTAACCAACCGGGATGACCGTTATGGAAACTGGGTATGGACAAATACCGCAAACTATAATTTTAATATCAAGGAGGACCATCAGTTCACGCTTCTTGCCGGACAGGAAATGATGAAATACGGCTGGGAACGCGTGGAAGCAGAACGTAAGAACTTTGCCGACCTGAGTCCCGACTATATGTATCTGGATTTGGGAGAGACCAACCAGCGTGCTGCCGGTAGTGCAACCAATTATGCGCTGTTGTCTTACTTCGGGAAAGTGAATTACAACTATCTGAACAGATACTTAGCTTCTTTCACCTTGCGTTATGACGGTTCGTCTCGTTTTGGTAAAAACAACCGTTTTGCCACATTCCCCGCTTTCTCTTTAGGCTGGAGATTGAGTGAAGAAGACTTCTTCAAAAAAGCCGTTTCTCCGAAGTTTATATCCGACCTTAAGTTGCGTTACGGATGGGGACAGACCGGTTATCAGAATATGGCCAATAATTATGCCTCCTGGGGTTTGTATGAAGCCCGTTATTCCAGCGATTGGGCCAGCGGAGGTAATTACTTTACAGGTACAGCCTATGACATAAAGGGCATAGGACAAGGAACACTGGCTTCCGGATACCGCCGTATGCAGTTAGCCAACCCGGATCTGAAGTGGGAGACAGCTACCCAAAACAACTTCGGTCTGGACTTCGGTTTCCTTGATAACCAGTTGACCGGTTCGTTCGACTACTTTATCAAGAATACGAAAGATATCCTGGTAGCCCCTCCTGTATTGGCAGTGTTGGGAGAAGGAAGTGTAAAATACATCAACGGTGCGGCTATGAAGAACACCGGTTTTGAACTTATGCTTTCCTACAGTAAGAAAGTAGGCGACCTTCTGTTCAACGTAACAGGTAATATCGGTGCATACCGCAATAAGATCACCGAACTTCCGGAAGACGTATGGGATGCTTATCCTGGAAACGCAGGGATAGGCGATGTGATCCTCGGACATCCGCTGAACTCCTATTATGGTTACGTCGCCGACGGTCTTTTCCAGTCGGAAGCAGAAGTGGCCGATCATGCTGAGCAGACAGGAGCCGGTATCGGTCGTATCCGCTTCCGGGATATTGACGGAGATGGAAAGATCACGACTGACGACCGTACCTGGATTGGCGTTGCAGACCCCGACTTTGTCTACGGTCTTAATTTCAGCGCAGCCTACAAACAATGGGATTTCAGTATGTTCTGGAACGGAGTATCCGGAGGAACGGCAAATGTACAGAGCACGAAGCTGTACACCGACTTCTACGGGGCTGCCTTCACCGGTGAGAATAACGGTAAGCGTACCCTCGATGCCTGGTCGCCGACGAATACCAGTTCGACCATTCCTATGTTATCGGCTTTCGACAACAACAGCGAAAGAGAACTCTCTTCCTACTATATGGAAAGTGCTTCCTACCTGAAGCTGAGAAGCGTAGAGTTAGGATATACATTAGCCAAATCGCTGGCCGACAAGTTGAGCATGCAGAACGCACGTATCTACATGCGGGGCGATAACCTGCTTAAGTTGAAGAAGACATGGGGCGATAATGCTTTTACAGGTGCCGACCCGGAAACACCTAATACGGCTTATCCGATACCTTTCTCTATATCCTTCGGTGTTAATGTTTCATTTTAAAAATTAGTGGTTATGAAAAGCTTGAAATATATGATTATTGGCGGGATGATGGCAATGATTTCATTCTCCTGTTCCGACTTCCTGGATACGAACCCGAAAGGCTCTTTGGGAGATGAACAACTGGATGGTCCCGACTATGTGGAAAAGATGGTTATTGCCGCCTATGCGCTGGTCGAGAATGATAATATCCAGTTGGTTCCCTGGCTCTTTTCCGATTTGCGGAGCGGTGATGCCTATAAAGGCGGTGGCGGGCCGAGTGATATGGGTTTCGCCCATAATATCGAAGTGGCAAACACCTTGCGTGTAAATGATACCCAGGTGAATGATAAATGGATCCGGACCTATTACGCCGTCTTCCGTGCAAACAATGCCTTGGCACGTATCAATAAGCTCAGCGAAGCCGAGTATCCGAAGAAAAATATCCGGGCCGCCGAAATGCGTTTCCTGCGCGGACACCAGTTCTTCGAATTGAAAAGAATATTCAAACATATCGTCTGGGTAGACGAGACGATGTCTGACGACGAACTGTTGGCAACATCCAACCGCGCCTTTTCGGATGCCGAACTGTGGGAGAAGATCATCGAAGACTTCCGCTATGCCGTAGCCAACCTGCCGGAAGACAATGAAGATGTCGGACGTTCCAATAAGTTTTCGGCAAAAGCCTATCTGGCAAAAGCACTCCTGTATGCCGCCTATGAACAGGATGATATGAACAACGTCATCAATATCAATAAAGATAAACTGCAGGAAGTCGTGAGCCTGGTCAACGACCTGGGCGCCCGCTACCGCTTGGCGGCTGACTTTGCCGATAATTTCCGTTGGGAAACAGAGAACGGGCCTGAGTCTATTTTTGCTATCCAGAGTTCGAGTGATGACGATACCGACTTCGGCCGGTTGAATATGACATCCGCCCTTTCTTATCCGATGTCGGATGGTTATGGTTGCTGCGGTATGCACATCCCCAGCCAGGAGTTGGTCAATGCCTATAAGACAGACCCGGCAACAGGTCTGCCCCTGTTCAACGATTTTAATAAGTTCGGAGATGAGATCCAGTATGCCGAAGACCTGAAGGGCAGAAACATCGACCCCCGTTTGCTGCACACGGTGGCTATCGTCGGACTTCCTTATAAATATAAAGCAGGACATATTGTCGATATGACTTTCCCCCGTGAAGGAGGTATTTACTACGGGCCATTCCTTTCACTAAAAGAAACGGTAGCCTACGACTGTCCTTGCTTCAAACAGGCACGCTGGTATTATTCAAGTTCCCTGAACCGCGATATCCTCCGTTACGACGATGCATTGCTTTGGAAAGCTGAGGCGCTGATCGAGATCGGAGGAGCCGCCAACATCGAAGAGGCGAGAAGCATTATCAATACCCTTCGTGAACGGGCAGGCAATAGCACCGGTCTCTTGATCGATGCCGAAGGCAAACATCTTTCGGAAACCGGTCTGTTCAAAGTAGGCCTTTACGACAGCTTTGCCAACCAGGAAGAAGCCCGCAAAGCCTTGCGCTGGGAGCGTCGTCTGGAGATGGCAATGGAAGCCAGCCGCGGGTTCGACCTCGTACGTTGGGGCATCGCTGCTGAAACTATCAATGCCTATTTTGCAACCGAAAGTGTACGGAGAGAGCACCTTAAAACGGCTCATTATACAAAGAACAAAGACGAGTATTTCCCCATTCCGTACCAGCAGATCAACTTCAGTAGAGGATTGTATGTGCAGAATTACGGTTGGAACTGATCATAAGGTTTAATAGTGTAATAGTCTTTATATGCGGAACACTCATATATATCTGTCATTCCTGGTTTTGCTTCTGGCGGGTGGGTGTAGCCTGGCAGAGCGGACTTCTTCGGAGCTCTCCGGAGAGCAGTATCGCCCGCAGGTCCATTTCACTCCCGAGAAGAATGGGATGAGCGGCCCGGTCGAAATCATTCTCCGCGAAGGGGTATACCATCTGTATTATCCCTGTAATCCGGAGAATGAACGGGGCAACGTCTCCCATTGGGGGCATGCAACCGCTACGGACCTGCTGCATTGGGAACACCACCCGGCCGTCCTGTCTCCGGACGGGAACGGAGCCATCCTCTCCGGTTGCATCGTCTTTGACGAGCATAACACCTCCGGATTAGGGTCGGTCGGCAACCCTCCTTTGGTGAGCCTTTTCACCTACCATGATTATGGAAAGGAAGAGCAGGGAGCGGTCGAGGTCGAAAGCCAGGGGCTTGCCTATAGCCTCGACAACGGCTACACCTGGCAGAAGTATGAGAAGAATCCGGTATTGCCCAACCCCGGTATCCGGGACTTTAAGAATCCTAAAGTCTTTTGGTACGAGGCCGGCAAACGATGGATCATGACACTGGCGGCTGACAACCGGATCAGTATCTATACCTCTCCGGACCTTTGCGAATGGACGTACGAAAGTTCATTCGGTAAAGGCCTCGGGCAGGAAGGAGATATCTGGGATACGCCCGACCTGTTTGAAATGCCTGTCGGAAACAGTAACGAATCCAAATGGATATGTGTAGTGAATATAGGTTTTGGTATTTCAGGAGAATGGGGAACCGGTTACTTTCCTGGTAGCTTCGACGGTTCTACCTTCTCTCCTGATCAAACGGAACCGATCTGGGTCGATCACGGAAAAGACTTCTACTCCGGCCGTACCTCCCTTTTACCCGGCGGCAGACGCCTGCTTACCGGATGGATGAACAACTGGGAATATGCTACCGAATCTCCGGCATCCCTGTGGATGGGAGCTGTCTCGATCCCCCGCAACGTCTCTTTGGAGAAAGTCGGTGCCCGCTATCTGCTGAAGGCAGGGCCGGTGGAAGAGATCAAATGCTTGAACAGTGAACGCGTCGTTATTTCGGCCATGGACATTGCGCAGGACGTGCATCGCGACGGAGTGGAAAACGTGACCGGCATGATACCCTTCGGTATCCTTCCGTCGGATATCACCCTCCGGTTCGACATCGGCGGCAAGATCGGGCGGATCGGATTTGCCGAGAAGTTCGGTATCCGCTTCTCTAACCCGGAAGGCGAGTCGGTTTCGGTCGGCTACGACTGCTTCAACCGCCGTTTCTACATAGACCGGCGGAATGCGGCGGCGAGAGTCTTTTCGGATAAGTTCGCAGCTATTCACATACTGCCCTATGCGATAGAAAGTCTGGATGTGTTGGATCTGCGGATCATTCTCGATAAGTCTTCGGTCGAAATGTTTGTCATGGACGGGAAAGGAGCCATGACCGACACTTTCTATCCCTCTTCCGGTTTCAACAAGGTAGAGGTGTTCGCCGAGAACGGAAAAGTATCCCTTGCGGAACTGTCCGTAACGGAACTGAAGTCCGTATGGAAAGAAAAAGAATAAGAATAACAATCGTTTAATTAAAATTTTTTAGACATGAGTAAGAAAACATTATTACAGGTAGTATTTACCTTTGCGTTATTGTTCGCAATGACGAGTGCCACAGACAAGAGTCTTTTCCCGTTCTCGGGTGTAATCGGTGATTGCAA
The DNA here is from genome assembly GCA_900552465.1 of uncultured Parabacteroides sp. Classification (GTDB taxonomy): domain Bacteria; phylum Bacteroidota; class Bacteroidia; order Bacteroidales; family Tannerellaceae; genus Parabacteroides. The sequence goes on from URZO01000038.1 coordinate 17,178, forward strand.
ACTGGGAGGAAGCGTATGTTTCAACCCGACCACCAATACATACGTGTTGACCGGCAGCGGAACGAACATGTGGCTGAAGAGCGATGAGTTTTTTATGAACTGGAAGAAAGAAACGGGCGACTTCTCCCTTTCTGCAAAAGTAGGTTTCGTCGGTGACGGCGTAGACCCGCATAGAAAGTTAGGCTTTATCATCCGCGAATCCTTGGACCCCGATTCCCGTTATGCCGATATCAGTATCCATGGAGACGGCTTGACTTCCCTTCAATACCGTGACAAGAAGGGCGATCTCACCAAAGAATTGAAGTGGTCGGGAAAAGCCCCGGATCATATCGTCCTGGAACGCAGAGGAAACAAGATCATCATGAAGACAGCCAAAGGGCAGATGCCTCAGGAAGTGACCGGAGAGATCGAACTGCCGCTGCCGTCATCCTGCTACGTCGGGCTGTTTGTCTGCTCGCACAACCCGGATATCCAGGAAACAGTTTATTTCACCAATGTACAGCTTAAGAAATAAAGAATAAAGATATGAAGAGATTATTAGCATTCACAGTTAGCCTGCTGCTGACGGTTCCTGCAGTTTTTGCCCAGCGCAACTCAGTGACCAGTGTCCTTGAAATAATGGATGTAAATACCGGTAAGCGTACCGTTGTAAAGGAATTCCCTGCTCTGATCGAAGCGCCCAACTGGACGTCCGACGGGAAATGGCTGGTTTATAACAGCGGCGGTAAGCTGTACAAGATTTCGCCCGACCGTCCTCAGGAGCCGATCGAGATCAATACCGGCTTTGCCACCCGTTGTAACAACGACCACGTGATTTCGGCAGACGGCAAACATATCGCCATCAGCCACGGGACGAAGGAAGACCATAAATCGCGCGTCTATACCTTGCCGTTCGAAGGCGGTACGCCCACTCTGATAACCCCGTTGGCTCCGAGCTACCTGCACGGATGGAGTCCGGACCTGAAACATCTGGCCTTCTGTGCCGAACGCAATGGAAACTTCGACGTCTACGTCATCCCGGCTGAAGGCGGGGAAGAGGTACGCTTGACGGATGCCGAAGGGCTGGACGACGGCCCGGAATATTCGCCCTGCGGAAAGTATATCTGGTTCAACTCCGTACGCACCGGCCTGATGCAGGTATGGCGTATGAAAGCCGACGGCTCCGAACAGACGCAGATGACGCACGACGAGACCCGTAATTCCTGGTTCCCGCACATCTCTCCCGACGGCAAGCAGATTGTCTACATCGCCTATAAAAAAGGTGATGTCAGCCCGGGCGACCACCCGGCAAACAAGAATGTCGAGCTGTTGCTGATGCCCGCAGAGGGAGGTCAGCCCAAGACATTGGTAAAACTCTTCGGCGGACAGGGAACGCTTAACGTAAACTCCTGGGCCCCGGACAGCAAGCGGTTTGCATTTGTAAGTTACAAAGTTACTAAATAAACCACTAATCGAAATCCTGACTCTGAGGTTGCCTTGCCGTCAAAAGCAGGCAACCTCTTTTTTTTGACATGCAGATGGCAGAGTCTTGCCATTAGGATGGCAAACATTTGCCACGCGCATGGCAAGGTTGTGCCACTTAGGTGGCAAAGTTTTGCCAACGTTGTGGCAAATGCTTGGCAAAACTTTCTTTCTCTTCGTCTTTAGGTTTCTTTTTTTCGTTTTCCCCCATTAAGCGGTTGGAGTAATGATTATTTTCTTTTCCTTTGTTACTGAAAAGAAGATGTTATGGACTCGTTCGACATTTATATTACCCGGAGGCTTCCGCTGGTCGGTCTGATCAGTGCGGTGTTTATCATATATCCCAACATCGCTTGTATCCCCTGGGAGCTGAGATTCCTCAAGGCATCCGAACATGCCGGCTTTCTTGCGTTTTTTGTCTATCGCTTCTTTTTCTTTTGGGGGCTGATCTGCCTTCTGATACACTATAATCTGAAGAAGATGCCGGCCGCCCTGTTCCGGCAACGGCTGATGCGTAATTTCCTGTTTTCGCTGGTTGCCTATCTGATCTATGCCTCTGTTTCATACGGAGTCTCTTCAATGGGGATTCATACGGATGCGTTGGGTAGCATCCTGATCTTCCAGTTTTTCGTGACCTGCTTCCTTTGTACGTTTATCGGATATATATCGATGCTCTATTCCAGGCAGCGGGAAAAGGAGTCGGAGATCGAGCGCCTGCGTTTCGAGAACCTGCAGAGCCGGTGCGACGCGCTTGCCAACCAGATCAACCCGCATTTCTTCTTTAATTCGCTGAACGGAATATCCGCCCTGATCCGTAAGAAGGATGACGAGAAGACGCTGATGTATGTCTATCAGTTGTCCGACATCTTCCGGTATATCCTCCAGAGCGACAGGAAGGGGCTGGTCTCCTTGCGGGAGGAGCTGGATTTTATGCTTTCCTTCCAATATGTGATGGAAGTTCGCTTTGCCAATAAGCTGGTCTTTTCCGTCCGGGTGGATGAGGAACGGAAGGACAGGCTGATGTTGCCCGTTCTCTCTTTGTTGCCATTGGCCGATAACGTGGTTGTACATAACACGATAGATAGCGAGCATAAGATGGAGATCTCGATCGTGCTCAACGAGCGGGACGAACTGGTCGTCTCGAATCCGGTCTATCCGAAGCTATCCATCCCCGATACGAACGGGACCGGGCTGAAGAACCTGGAAAGCCGTTTCGCCTTGTTGATGGACAGGCAGATACGGATAGAGTCCACAGAAGAGACTTTCCGCGTTTATCTCCCTTTAAAATGAAAGCCGTATGAGAGTATTGATTGTAGAAGACGAAACTGCTGCTTATGAGAACTTGGTGGATATATTGAAAGAGGTGGCGCCGGATATCCGGATTGCCGGAAATACGGAGAGCGTCACGCAGACTGTCCACTGGCTTCAGGAGAACCCTGCTCCGGAGCTGATCTTTATGGATATCCATTTGTCGGACGGCTCGGCGTTCAACATCTTTGACAAGATCGAGCTCGAGACGCCGATCGTGTTCACGACCGCCTACGACCGCTATGCGATAGAGGCGTTCAGGGTGAACAGCATCGACTACCTGCTGAAACCGATAAAGGTGGAAGACATCCGGCATGCGCTGGCCAAATACGGCAAGCTGAACCGGCAGGATATTCTCCAATACCTGTCCCAGTTGGCACGGTTGGCGCCTGCTCCCAAATACAAGGATAAACTGCTGGTTCCCTATAAAGACAAGCTGTTGCCGGTCAATCTGAAAGAGGTTTCCTGTTTCTATACCTCCGACAAAAGCACGTACATTTATTTGAAGGACGGGACGCAATATCCTTATTCCAAGACACTCGAACAGATCATGCCTTCGCTCGATCCGGCGGATTTTATCCGGGCGAACAAACAGTTTATCGTCAACAGAGACAGTATCTCCGACATAACGGTCTGGTTCGACAACCGCCTGCTGGTGACCCTGGATGTGGAAGTCCCCGAACGTATCTATGTAAGCAAGAACAGGGCTTCCGAATTCAAGTCGTGGCTGGTGAGCGACTGAGCGGCATTTCGCGATGATCCACCTTTTTTTCGTTTTAGTGAAGTGCCTGTGTATATGTAAAGTAGAAATTTTGCATCTTTGTAGTTGTATTTTTAACCAATAATGAGATACGCGATGTTAAGAAAGATTAGACTAATGGCGGCCACGTTGTGTTTCGTGCTCATCACACTACTGTTCCTCGACTTTACGGGGACATTGCACGGATGGTTCGGATGGCTTGCCAAGATCCAGTTCTTGCCGGCCGTGCTGGCGTTGAATGTGGGTGTTGTGTTACTTTTAATTCTCCTGACGCTGGTGTTCGGACGTATTTACTGCTCGGTGATTTGCCCGTTAGGTGTTTTTCAGGATGTGATTGCGAGGTTCGGCAGGATAGGGAAGAAGTTGCCCTATTCCTATTCGGCTGCGCTTTCCTGGCTGCGCTATGGAGTGCTGGCAGTTTTTGTGGTGGCTTTGGTGGCCGGGGTCGGTTCCTTCGTCGCTTTGCTGGCGCCTTACAGTGCCTACGGGCGTATTGCCAACAGTTTGTTCCAGCCGCTTTGGATGTGGGGCAATAATTTGCTGGCCTATCTGGCGGAACGGATGGACAGCTACGCCTTCTACGAGGTGGATGTCTGGATGAAGAGCCTGCCGACGCTCCTGGTTGCGATCGTTACGGTGGTGGTGCTTTTCGTATTGGCCTGGCGGAATGGGCGTACGTACTGCAACACGATTTGTCCGGTGGGGACGGTGTTGGGACTTATCTCCCGCTTTTCACTCTATCGCATCACGATCGATACGGAGAAATGCAATAGTTGCGGCCTCTGTACCCGCCAATGCAAGGCGGCCTGTATCGACGGCAAGCTGCATAAAGTGGATGGCAGCCGTTGCGTTGCCTGCATGAACTGCCTGGATGTCTGCCGCAAAAATGCGCTTACTTACGCTCCGGTATGGAAAGCGAAGAAGCAGGAAGCGGAACCCAAACAATCGGCCTCCGAAGACAAAACGAACCTTTCCCGCCGCAGAGCCTTGTCGACAACAGCCCTCGTGCTTATGGGCGGTGCGTTGAAAGCGCAGGAAAAGAAAGTGGAAGAGGTCGAGATGAAAAGAGACGGCGGACTGGCGCCGATCAAGGAACGGAAAGAACAGGAACGGCTGACGCCTATCGTCCCGCCCGGCGCACAAAGCATACGCAATATGAGACAGCATTGCACGGCTTGCCAGTTGTGCGTTTCGGTCTGTCCCAGCCATGTGTTGCGTCCTTCCGGCGGCCTGATGACCCTGATGCAGCCGGAGATGTCTTACGAACGCGGCTATTGCCGTCCCGAATGTACGAAATGCTCCGAAGTCTGTCCGGCGGGAGCGATCCTGCCGATCACGAAAGAGGATAAGTCGTCTGTCCAGATCGGCCATGCCGTATGGGTGAAGGCAAACTGTGTGCCGATCACCGACGGTGTCGAGTGCGGCAACTGTTCCCGCCATTGCCCGACGAATGCGATCGAGATGGTGGCATCCGACCCTGCCGATCCGAAATCCCTGAAGATACCGGCTATCAATGTCGAACGATGCATCGGTTGCGGCGCTTGCGAGAACCTTTGTCCTTCGCGTCCGCTGACGGCTATCTATGTGGAAGGCCATGAAAGGCATCGAGTTATATAATCCGTTTTAAAGAATAAATCTATGAAAGATCAATATATCAACCGCCGTGATTTTCTGAATATTGTAGGCATCACGGCTGCAACGACGACAGCCGCGCTTTACGGCTGTGCCCCGAAAGATCAAAAAGGTTCCGGCCGCAAGGGCGCTTCGCCCGTCCCGACCGACAAGATGACGTACCGTTCGTTCCCCAGCTTAGGGGATGATAAGGTTTCCTTGCTGGGCTACGGTTGCATGCGCTGGCCGACGGTCCCTTCTCCCGACGGGAAGGGAGATCTGATCGATCAGGATGCGGTCAACGAACTGGTCGACTATGCCATTGCCCACGGGGTGAACTATTTCGATACGGCCCCCGTCTACGTACAGGGTTGGTCGGAGAAGGCCACGGGGATCGCCCTGAGCCGTCATCCGCGCGAATCGTATTATCTGGCAACCAAGCTGTCGAACTTCTCGAACTATACGCGTGAGAACTCGATCGCCATGTACCGCCGCTCGCTGAGCGAACTGCAAACGGACTATCTGGATTATTACCTGCTCCACTCGATCGGTGGCGGAGGAATGAAGATGTTCAACGAACGTTATATCGAGAACGGGATGCTCGATTTCGTGATGAAAGAGCGCGAAGCGGGACGCATCCGCCGTCTGGGCTGGTCGTTCCACGGAAAGCCGGATGTCTTCGACGAGGTGCTGACCCTTCACGACAAGGTGCATTGGGACTTCGTGCAGATACAGATGAATTATGTCGACTGGCGTCATGCGACGGGAAACAATGTAAACGGCGAATACCTGTATCAGGAGCTGGAAAAACGGAATATACCGGCCATTATCATGGAGCCGCTGTTGGGCGGCCGCCTGTCGAACGTTCCGCAGCATATCATGATGCGCCTGAAGGAACGGCGTCCCGAGGACAGTGTCGCGTCGTGGGCTTTCCGCTTTGCGGGTTCTCCCGAGCTGGTGCTGACAGCATTGAGCGGTATGACGTATATGGAACATTTGCAGGATAATATCCGTACTTATTCCCCGTTGGTTCCGCTTACGGATGAGGAAAAAGAGTTTCTGGAAGAGACGGCGCAGTTGATGATCAAGTATCCGACAATCCCCTGCAACGACTGCAAATATTGCATGCCATGCCCGTATGCGATCGACATCCCGGCCGTACTGCTCCACTATAATAAATGTGTGAACGAAGGAAATGTCCCGAAAAGCCGTACAGACGAGAACTACCGGAAAGCGCGCCGTGCCTTTCTGGTGGGCTACGACCGTAGCGTGCCAAAGCTGCGCCAAGCCGATCATTGCGTCGGTTGTAACCAGTGCAACGAACACTGTCCCCAATCGATCGACATCCCGAAGGAGCTGCAGCGCATCGATAAGTTTGTCGAACAGTTGAGGCAGGAGACGCTTTAATTCTTTATCTCCTGTTCCCTGCGCAGTTAAAGAACAGGATGACTTTGCCTTGTGCCGGTTCTATCTTGAATATACGGTTACCCGCCTCTTTCCGGAGGTCGACGAAACGTCCCGTCCGGCAGGCTATCTGGTAGTCGAAGTTCTTCTGGGATGCAGATACTGCTTGGTTCGCAATCGTGGTGAAAGGCAGTTCTGCCCCGGGCAGGGCGGTTAGTTCCAGATTCCATGCAAAGTCTTTGTCTTCCGAATCGCAGGCAAGTTCCATGCAATCCTCCTGAAAGGTGATATGAAAGACCGCTTTCCTGTTTTCAAGCGGCCAGCTAACTCGTAATATCTGTCCTTTTTCTTCAACAGAGGGAGTTCCCCCTTTCGCTTCTGTCATCTTCCCCGAAGCGTCCTTGCAGTTCAGACGCAGACCGGCCAACTGCCCGGCGGTGCTCCACATGCAACCGTCCACAATGGGCAAGGTCGTGTAAACGCATTGGTTGGACGTGCCGGCTTTCGTCAGATAATCGGAGGCATAGGCCTCGTTGAACAGATGAATATCGCGGAAGCGGAAAGAAGAGCCTTCCCAAAGCAAGTTCGTACGGTAAAAACGACTGTTGTACCAGATTGTTTTCCGGTCGTTCCCCCGGTTGTCCGAGAGCGTCGTGACGGCGGTCGGAGGAGTCACCGGAAACTGTTCTTTAAACCACTCCCCTGACTCTGCCAGTGTTTCGACTCTTATCTTCTTTTCTTTCTGCAACTCTTCCAATATCGGCACCTGTATTTCCAGTCCTTGCTTCATGGCATCCCAGGTAAACGAGTTTTCCTGTCCTACCTGCGTATAGGCAAAAGATAGGCATGGCTCTTCAAACATCGAGTGGAAGAACCATTCCACCCATGCACGCGAACCGCCCCCTTCTTTGTATACCGGCTCCAGCGATACGACCGATTGGACGGAACCGCCCAGGCCGCTGTCGTATTGGTAAATAGGGTCGCTCCCCAACATCCTGAAAACAGGTACCGGTATCTGTCCTTTTTCCGTCTGGGCAGGCATATAGGCGTTCCGGCGACTTGGATAGTAGGCCTGGTTCCAATATCCTCCCCACAAGGTGTACCCGTCCGTCCCGATCTGGTCTTTACAGTTGCAGGAAGCCGTGATATGATATTTATCGTACATATACCCAAGCGTATGGGCATCTATAAACCAGGAGCCGATAGCTGTCGGGTACTTGCCGAATACGGATTTGAACTTTTCCATATATACGTCCACCAGCTTTTCCCTTTCTTCCGGGGTATAGCCGGTGGCAAAGCCGACATCCGCATGCCAGTCCCAGGCATAACGGCCTCTCCATTTCAGTCCGGCCGCTTCTACATGCGGTTGCGTGATCTCCCACCAGCCGCCGATTTCGGAGCCGGGATATAATTCGTTTTTCAATAACTGTTGGTATTTTGGGTTTATCAGGGCGTCGTACTGCAACAGGAAAGTCCCTTTCAGCCGATGTGCATTCAACTGTTTGACCTGCTCTACTACCGTCTGGTACAACACTTCGTCCGTAATCTCTTCGCTGCGAGGTTCCGTCTGGCGGATAAAGTTAATGATGTTCACGATGCGGGGATCCGGACTTTTTTCTGCTTTGCCGCTTTGGGGCGAAGTGATTGCCAGACAAACAAAAAGCAACCAAACGGTTTTTAAGAGATTCTTTCCTGGTTTCATGATAATAAGATTTAAATGATTTCTAACTGTTTCTGTATTCCAGCGGGCCCATTCCGACATGACGTTTGAAATATTTGCCGAAGAAAGACATATTGGTGAAATTCAGCGAATAGGCGATGTCATGGATGCTCAGGTTGGTCGATTTTAATTGTGTTTTGGCATCCATGATTACCATCAGGGTGATGATCTCTATACAGGTTTTACCGGTGGTCTGCTTGACGATCGTACTGAGGTGCGCCGGAGTTATGCCAAGTTTTTTGGCATACCACGCAACGTTTCGTTGCGTGGTGTAGTTCTGCATCACCAGGCGGCTGAAGTTCTTGCTGATCTGTTCGGCTTTGGATATGTTTGTGTTGTGCTGGACTTTATCCCTGTACATACGCCCCACTCCCATAAGTACGCCGGAATGCAGATGATTCAGGATGTCTTTGTTCAACCGGGAATCACATACCTCGTATGTCTTGATAAGCAGTGAGAAATAGTCTTTCAACAACTGTGCGGGCTGTTCCTTCAGTTCTATGATCGGGTTGTCTTTGACGATATAGAGCATATCCATTGCCGATTTGCCGATGTTGGCGTGTTCGATGAAATCCGAAGAGAACCCCATAAAATAGATTTGCAAATCTCCTTCTATCTTATGTATTTGTAAAATCGTTCCCGGCGGTATCGTGATAAAACTGCCTGGTTTCACCTGATAGCGTGTCAGGTTAATAGAGGCTTCAAGTTCTCCCTGCATGCAAAGTACAAAGATTTCCGCTTTCAACCGGCACGGATAGTTAGCATACAGGCTAAGCAGGCCGAGGTCATCCTGAGTAAGATGTCCGATGACCCAATCCTCGGGAAGGTCTATTTTAGGGATGTCGTTCTCCATATTTGTGTTTATTATCTCCTTCGCAAAGATAAACGGATTTTGCGGGAAATCTATCCAAGTATTGAAAAATAGGACATAATGTAAATGAAATAGACTTGGAGTTGTCATTAATCAGCTCGTTTTAGCCTGTATACATCAGCGATATCTAAAGAATAGGACACGTAATCGGATAAATAGACCTTGTGAGAATTTACGAGTTGTCGTTATTTTGCATCGTTTTTAGTATAGGGTATGTTATTTAAAGGCTGATAGGCTGTTTATGAAGGACAAGAATCTTTGTAAAATGTGCTCCGTAGGAAAAGTTATGTTCCTGATTGGGAGTGTTTTCGTTCTGTTGATATCTATATTTTCATGTGATTTGGAAAAAGCAGGGATGTTCGAGCATCCCGGCCTGTTGCAGTTTGGACTTTCGGCTGATACTGCCGGTATTCAGGGAAGCCAGGAACTGACGAAGGCTGTTTTGCCGGACCTGACCCCTTATCTCAACACGAACCTCTATAAGATAGAAATTCTGCAAGGAGAGGAGGAGACAGTCGTTTCTTCTTTCGAGCATTATGAGGATATGCCGGATCTTGTAGAACTGGAACGGGGTAACTACCGGGTTCGTGCCTCTATGGGCGAACTGAAGGCGGCCGCTTTCGATGCTCCCCGTTTTGAGGGCGTGTCGGATTTTATCATTAAGGAAAACATGACAACCAAGCTGGATGTGACTTGTTCGTTGGCAAATGCGCGGGTGACGGTTGCGTATACGGATAGTTTCAAAGTCGTTTATCCCACATATACACTTGGCATAGAAACCTCCCATACGACAGAACCATTTGAGTTTGTGCAGGATGAAGCACGTTCCGGATGGTTTCAGGTAAATGCGGAGGGAGAGGATCTGAAAGGGATTCTGACCGTAAAGCCTGATACCGGCGAAGTAAAGCAGTTTACCGTGACAATCCCTTCCGTAAAGCCGAAAGACAATGTGATGCTCACCTTTAACTCTACCCCTAATACACGTCCGGATCAGGGGCTGACGGTGAAGGTTACGATTAATGAGGAGGTTATTGATGTTCCTGTGAATGTTTTTGTTCCTGATTATATGTTACCTGTAAATGGAGTAAATGTACAATTAAATGGGTTCTCTTCAGGGGTAATTCAAGTAGTGAAGAAAGGAGTTGAGATTCAGGATTATTCAGTAGATATTACTGCTCCTGGTACGATCGGTAAGTGTTTACTCACGATAACGAAGAAGGAGGGAACTCCCACAACTTATGATTTGGCAAATCTTTCGGAAGAAGACAGAGCCTATTTGTCTGATATTGAAAAATTGGTTTGGGATTCAATGTCTCCGGTAGGAGGGAAAAGACTGAAAAAAGCATCTGTCTCTTTTAAGAAAATAGTGGAAGAACTGCAAAAGGATATTCCGGAAGAAGGTTTTTATTTATATGAATATTCTTTAACTGTCCAGGATTCATTAAAGGTTCCACATAGCAGTGGACCACATATACTGAAAGTTAAAGTTTATCCGGATAGTGCCCCTTATTTGGAATCTATTGGTTTTCAGAATGGAACAACTGAAACAATAATGGAAAAAGCAACAGATAAAGACTATTCGGTTAATGTAAAAGCTCCTAATGCGATAGACAAATGTTTGCTTTCAGTTTTTAAAGATGGTGTTCAGGTAGGCGAAGCTATAGATTTAAATAACAGTATTCCGGAAGGTATAACATATACAAAATCAGCAGATGGTAAAAATGCAACTATTAGCTATAAGGATATGATTCCTCTCCTGAAATCAGGGATAGATACACCGGTTGAATATAAATATTCATTGGTTGTTATAGATAAGCTTCCGGATGATCCTTTTACAAGTGATCCGATGGTATTACAATTAAATATAACTCCTTATATAAAAGTTTATGCCCCACGTGGTGATATTTGGACAAACCGGGCTAAGATTGTTATGGAATTGGCTCACGATGTGAAATACCCTGTCCAGTTTGAATATCGTGATGCACATAGTAGTTGGATGCCAGTTAGTGGAAACCCTATAATAGAAGGGGCAAAAGCTTATATTTCATTAAATGGTTTGACACAGGGAGAAGAATATAATATCAGAGCAATCTATAGTGACAAAATCAAATCAGAGAACTCTTTTAAAACGGAAAAGGCTGCTCAATTACCTAATTCAGGATTTGAAGATTGGTATTATGAGTCTGGGAACAAGGATTATTGGCGGAGATGGTATCCTTGGAGTAAGGGGGATCTATCTACATTTGGTTGGAACACTGTGAATTTGAAAACTGTAGGTGACGGTTGGAATTATCAGTACAACTCAATTTCAGGAACAATGTCGACAGATGATAGAAAAGAAGGAAATCATGCTGCCTTAATTCGTACGGTCGGCTGGGGTAAAACAAGTGTTGCTATAGGCAAAAATAGTGGGGCTAATCATATTGATGTTGGTTATTTGTATTTGGGAGATTATAATGAAGATACTAAGTCTCCAAATTATGGATATGCTTTTAATTCCCGGCCAATAGCATTTTGTTTTTATTATAAATATAAAGCAAAGGATGATAAATTTTTAGCCGAGATAGTCATTCAAAACAGATCAAGAGAACAAGTTATAGAATTAGGGCGTGGATCTTTTATTGGTGAACCGATAGATAATTATGTTTTAAAAACGATTGATATAAAGTATGATAGGGTTGAATTGGAGCCAACGCATATTTATGTGGTATTTAAATCAGGCGATAGAACAGATAAAGAATCTTTATTAGAGTGGCCTAAGTTTGCAAATCTATCTGATGGAAAATATGTAGGAAGTCAATTATATATTGATGAAGTTAAATTGATATATCCGGAATAACATGAAGAAATTAATATACATCTGTTTTTTCAGTTCTTTTTTCTTTTGGGGCTGTCAAGAAAAAGTAAAATTAGGAATAGAGCATGGTTCCCTCTCCCTCCTCATGGACACCAAGAGCGGAACTGACATCCCTGTCATAATGAAATCGACATCTACCGTAGATGTCGATACCTTCCACATTGTGATAAGAGATGCTGGCGGGCAGCCGATAAAGCAGAACTTCGACACCTTTTCCGAACTGAAAAAGGAAGGCATGCCTTTATTGCTCCCGATAGGCGCTTATATGGCCGAAGCCTCTTCCGGCGATCTTCCTGAAGCAGCTTTCGACAGCCCTTGCTATAGGGGGCAGAAAGAGTTTGTCATTGAAGAAAATACGGTTACCGAAGTGAAGCTGCATTGTACGCATCAAAGCATTAAAGTGTCATTGAAGTATACGGATGCGTTTTTGAATATGATCAATCCCGACTTTAAAGTGACGGTGACAAACAGCAGGGCGGAATTGCTCTTTACGAAAAGTGAAACACGTTCCGGCTTCTTTACCGTAAGCCAGCTGTTCACGGTGCATGTGACGGGAACGGCAAAAGAATTCGGGACACGGGTCGATTTTGCCGGTGATCTGAAGCATCTGGAAGACGGTGTGGAACAGGAACTGAAAGCCGGCGATCATCTGATTGTGACATTGGATGCCTATAAAGAAACACCTACAGTAAAATCAGTACAGGTATTATGAGGACAATAGCATATATCATTCTGCTTTTTTCGCTCTTGGGAGGACTGACCTCCTGTGAGATGAAGAAGGAACTGACCGGAGGTTTGAAGCCCGGCAATCCGGGAGAGGAACCGGTTGATCCGACGGTAACAGGTGCACTGGATCTTAAATTGAATCTGCGTCCGGAGACCAATACGCAGGAAACAAAAGCTAAGGCCGATGTGGCTGCAACAGTCGATGTGAACGACTTTAACATCCAGATTATTGACTCGACGGGAACAGTAGTCCGTAGTTTCGACTCCTATCGTGAATATCAGGATGCTGATGAACTGCTCCTGAAAGAGGGTCTGTACACGATCCGTGCCACATGGGGCAAACTGTATGAAGCCGCTTTTGATGCACCCTATTTTGTCGGAGATACGGTTTGCCGGATAGAACCGGGAGTCGTCAGCTCGATCAAGACCGATTGCAGCCTGCAGAATGCCAAAGTAAACATCGATTATACGGAAGATTTCCTGAAAGTATTCAAAGATGATTATGCCGCTATCGTGACAAATGGGGTAGGAGCTTTGACGTTGGACAAGAAGGAACAGCGTGTGGCCTATTTCCGCTCAAATAATAATATCCATCTGACAATCAATGCAACAACAGTGAAGGGCCTGGATGTAATTTCCAAACATAAGATAGAGGAAGCCCGCCCCAACGCCTTGTATAATGTCGTGTTGGGTATCGACATGAGTGTAGACTCCGTGATCGACCAAGTACTGAAACCCGGCATTACGGTCGATATCACGATGCACGACCGCGATACGGTGATCGACATTGAAGCCCCCGCCCTTCCTCCCGATCCGGATGAGGGAACGGGTGAACCGGGAGAGGATGCCGCGATAACGATAACGGGTAACGGACTCGATTCTCCGATTGAAATGACAGAAACAGAGGCGAATGCTAACAGCGTTCCGGTAAAAGTCGTGATAAAGGCTCCGGCTGGTCTGTCAAAAGTATTGGTGAAGATAATCGCTCCGGAACTGGAGGCGATATTAGGGAAGGAGAACCCGTTTGATCTGGTTAATCCTACGGAAGAGATAAAATCAATATTGGATGGAGTCGGATTAGTACGTCCGTCGGCCGGTGATTCGGAATATGCTTTGGATGTAACCGGCTTTATGGGAATGTTAGGCGGTCCGGGTACATATAAATTTGATGTCACGATTACCGACAGCAAGAATAATAACCTGTCTAAAACATTGACCGTAATTATCAAATAAGTAAGGATATGAAGCAATATATATATTGTCTGCTTGTAATGCTGATTCTCTTTCCTTCTTGTGAGGAGAAGGAGAACTTGTTGGAGACAGGTTTCCTCTATGTGAATCCGTCGGTGGATTATACATTGGTGACAAAAGCCGCAGAAAGTGAAAGTCTGCCGGTGAGTGTTGCGATCTGTAAAGCGTCTACCGGCGATACTGTAAAATATTTCGAGAACTATAAAACGGATCCGGGGAATGAAAAGATTACGCTTGCTGTAGGCCAATATCATGTAAAAGCTGGTCTGCCGCATTCCGGTAAGGCCGCTTTTGACAAACCTTTCTATTTCGGTGTAGACACGATAGATGTGGTGAAATCGACAATAAAGGAATCTGAGGTCGTTTGTACGCTGGCAAATGTCAAGGTAACAGTGAATTATTCGGATATGCTAAAGAAATTCTTTACCGGTTATAAAGCGACAATCGGTAATGCCAGCGGCGAATTGACCTTTGAAGAGGATGAGAAACGTGCCGGTTTTTTCGCTCCGGGTAAACTGAACGTAACGCTGAATTTAGTCAATAACGATGGTACCGCTTACAAAATCGTAAAAGAGATACCAGATGCAAAGGCGCGCGAGCATTACCGTCTGACTTTCTCGATCGGCGAAGAGCCTGAAAGCCCGGAAGCAGGTGGAGACTTTGACATTACGGTGAACGAGGAGACGAACGATATCGAATGTACATTGAATGTTCCAGTTTTTACGGATGATTATGGACGGAATGTACCGAAGATAAATATTGATGCATCTAAAATCACCGAAGAGCATTTAGTAAATGTTGTTGCCGGTAAAGCAGGAGATGAACATCTGCAAATTAATTTGTCATCGGAAAAGACAGGCTTGTCTCTTGTTGCGTTAAGTCTGAAATCGGATTATTTTGATCAAAAAGGTGTGTCCGGTTATTGGGATTTGACAAAGCTGGATGATAATGCAAAGAGTTTGCTAAGTAGTGTCGGCATTATGTGTACGCCCATCGATGATAATACGAAAACGGTTGTAATAGATTTAAATGGTTTGTTGAGAGATAATCCGTTTGATGAACCGCTGTGGGCCGAACATGGACCGATTGTCAATGAAATAACGGTTATTGTCCGCGATATATTGGGACAGCAAATAGAAGAATCTCTCACTGTTCGCCTAAGACCGGATGTTGCCGTTCAAACATTGGATCCGACACCCTGGCCATATCGTGCCTACTTGAAAGGGTTGGCAGGAGATAATACAGATCTGGGATTTAAGTTCAGGAAAGCAGGGGACGATGATTCGGCATGGCAATTTGTGCCTGTTGCATCATCCGATATTAGGGAAACAGAGAATGGATATGAATTTTATGCCATTATCAAAGATTTACCTATGAATACGGACTATGAGTTCAAAGCGGTTGCCGGAGAATCCGAAGGCGTGGTTATTCCTTTTACAACCGAAGGGGTTAATGGTAAGTTCACTGTACCGAATTTAAGCTTTGATGAATGGACGAAAAATGGTAAGAATTGGTTCCCGAATGCGACTTCAGACCGTGGTAGCAGTAGTTTTTGGTGGGATTCCGGTAATCAGGGTGCGAATACTGCTGGAGAGAAGAATCCGACATCTCCTGAAGAATCCGATGTTAAAAAGGGGAAAGCTGCAAGGTTAGGCAGTACAGCTGTTGTGGGTGTGTTTGCGGCAGGAAGCCTATTTACCGGAACTTTCGGAAAAGTAGAAGGGTTGAGCGGAGCTTCTCTAAACTTTGGACATCCGTACACCGGGCATCCGACAAAATTGAAAGGCTATTATAAATATAATTCGGGTAAGATAACTCATACGAAGAAAGATTTTATCAAGAAAGACGATCAGGATAGCTGTCACATTTATGTCGCTTTGTGTAATTGGAGTTCGGCATATCCTGTCAATACGAATACAGGTTCTTTTGTTGATTTATCCGATGAAAGTATTGTCGCTTTCGGTGAGTTCAAAAGTAATACGACCGTCTCGACCTATACTGAGATTACAATTGATATAAAATATCGTCATCCTGAGGTGAAACCCACATATATTCTGATTGTGGCTTCTGCCAGTAAGTATGGAGATTATTTTACAGGAAGTACAAGTAGTGTCTTGTTGCTTGATGAGTTTGAATTATTATTTGATGATCCTGTTGAGTAAAAGATGCGAATGAAAAGGATAATAGTATTTATATTTTGTATGTTGCCATTGGTCGCTTTCTCAAAAACAGCCAAAGAAGCCAAATACGACCGGGGTATCGTGATGAAAACATTTATACCGAAGGGGCAATGGATGGTGGGGGCGACTTTCTCCTATTCCGAGCATGTGGACGATAATTTTGAGTTCCTGTCTGTCTTGAAAGATATAAACAGTGAAGGATATACATTCAAGGTGACTCCGTTAGTGAGTTATGCGATCCGCGATAATATCAGTATAGGCGGCCGGTTTGCCTATTCCCGTTCTTATACGAAACTGGATAATATCGACTTGTCGTTAGGAGACGACCTAAGCTTTCAGGTGGAGGACTACCATGATGTGTCCAACACCTTTTCGGGAGCAGTCTTTCTCAGGACATACCTGAACCTGGGCGATAGCAAACGCTTCGGCCTTTTCAATGAAGCAAGGGTGACATACGGGTATTCGACAAGCAAGTCTACCACCGGGATCGACCTGGACCTGAGCGGAATGCATCAGTTGAAACATTCGCTGAATATCGGTGTGGCTCCCGGACTGACGGTCTTTATCAATGATTTTTCGGCGGTAGAGGCTTCCGTAAATGTGGCGGGGCTGGACTTTAAATGGTACGATCAGACGAAGGATCAGGTGTATAAAGGCTCCCGCCGGTCAAGTTCCGCCAATTTTAAGATTAATCTGTTGTCTATTGATTTGGGTATTGTCTTCTACCTTTAAACAGAGAGATGATGTATAGAAAGGAAATATGGATATATGTGTTGGTTGGGATAGCAACTCTTCTTCAGAGTTGTATAGAAAATGATATTCCTTATCCGAGGATAAAGGCCGAGATAGAAAAGATCGACGTGGAAGGAATGGTCACAGCCAAGATCAATGGCGAGATGAACACGGTAACGGTGAAAGTCGCGGATACGCTCGACCTGAGAAATGTACAGGTCAGGACGCTGGAAGTGACGGCTGGTGCGACTGTGATACCAGATTCGTCGTCATGCCTCGACTTTGTCCATTTCCCCGATACCGGCTTCTCTTCGGTCGACAGCTTGCCGGGAACGGTGAATACGCGGATGAATTTCAAGAAGCCGGTTTCTTTCCTGCTTCGTATCTATCAGGATTATGTGTGGACGGTCTCCGTAGAGCATGATATTAACCGGATCATCAAAGTAAAGAACCAGGTCGAGACACCTCTGGTCGATGAGCATAATAAACAGATTGTCATCTATGTGGATGAAGCGGCTCAACCTGCATTCTCCAATATTGAAATCGAGACGTTGCAGTTAGGCAGTTCGATTGCCGTCACAACCCCTCTGCCCGAAACGGTTCATGACTTCCGGCGCCCTCAGACCTTTACGGTTGCCGCATTCGGCGAAACGGAAACATGGACGGTCAGCGTTCTCCATCCGGGCGATGACGTGCAGACAAACACCGTCTCTGCATGGTCGAAGCGGGTCTATATCGAAGGAACAACCAAGACAGGGCAGGTCTCGGCCCGTTACCGTATAGTTGACACAACGACAAAAGCCGGGGGAGAAGGAGAGTGGGAGAATGTATTATCCAATGAGATCGAAATCCGCGAAGACGGCACCTTCCTGTTGACTTTCACGCATCTGAAGCCGGGCAGTACATACGAATATGAGTTGACGGTAGATGGAAAGACCGACGGAGTGCAAACTTTTACGACGGAAACGATAGATCCTGTCCCGAACCTCTCGTTCGATGATTGGTATAAGGACGGGAAAAGCTGGTATGCCAATAAAGACCTGACAGAAGCCTATTATTTCTGGGATTCGGGAAACAAAGGCTCTAACTCGGTCGGAGAAGCGAATCCGACCTCACCCGAAACGAATGACGTTGTGAAAGGGAAAGCCGCGCGGTTGGAAAGTAAAACGGTCGCAGGCGTATTTGCTGCCGGAAGCCTTTATACTGGAACATTCGGGAAGGTGGAAGGACTGAGTGGCGCCTCGCTCAACTTCGGCCGTCCTTATACGTCCCGTCCTTCAGCCCTGAAAGGCTATTATAAATATAATGCCGGAACGATAGACAAAGCGAAAGCCCCTTATGAGGAATTGAAAGACCGTCAGGATTCCTGTCATATTTATATCGGACTGTTTACCTGGGATAAACCTTTCCCGGTCAGCACGAGCAATGGCGTGTTTGTCGATCGTACGTGGAATAATGAGACGATGGTGGCTTACGGCGAACTGGTCTCCGGCGAGACCGTAAAAGATTATACCGCTTTCACGATCCCGTTGGAATACCGGGATTATTCGACAAAGCCGACTTATATCCTGATCGTCGCTTCAGCAAGTAAGTATGGGGATTACTTCACCGGCAGTACAAGTAGTGTCTTGTTGTTAGATGAATGTGAACTGGTTTTTGAATAAATAGGACAAAAACCCTTCAACCCTTCATCTCCCCTCTATATAATTCACATCTGGCAAGAAGTGAAGCTATTTCTAATTATTTAAGAAAAAACATCAAAGCAACTAACACCTACCACCTTTTTGCGCATATTGCTGATAATTACATAATTATCGGGTGGTAGGTGGGTGTTAGGTAGGTGTTAGGTAACCTTTTTACCGACACCACCTGACACCCGACTAACATACTGTTATTTATCTGCTTCGCTTCGTAGGAAACTAATCTGTTTCCTATTATAAACTAAGTCAAAGCATACAGTAAACTATTATGTAAGAGATAGGGAACTGTTCATACATAGTACTATCTATCGCATATAGGTAGTACTATGTATCGGCAATAGGTAGTACAATGTATCGTCTATAAGTAGTTACTACCTATTATTAATATCTGATATGCTGTGACTTAGTTCACTGTTACTTTCGG
>URZO01000039.1 GCA_900552465.1 uncultured Parabacteroides sp.
TCCCCTCTTGAGAGGGGGCAGGGGGTGTGTGGATTTTCATTGATAGACAGAAAGATAACACACCCCCTTATCCCCTCTCGAGAGGGGAAACAGATACTCCCGACGCTATGTCACAAGTATGAAATACACTGATAAATCCTCATTTATTGGAATTAGCAAACTAACTAAAAATACCATGTTATGAAACACTTAAAATTCTCTCTTCTTTTTCTTTTCTGTGTACTGATTACAGTGCCGGCCGCTGCTAAAGGCAAAACGAAAGTGATTGCTCATCGTGGTTATTGGAAGACGGAAGGATCTGCCCAAAACTCGATTCGTTCTCTGGAACGGGCTAATGAAATAAAAGTGTACGGGTCCGAGTTCGATGTGCATCTGACTGCGGATAATGTCCCGGTTGTTTTCCATGATAACAAGATTCAGGGAAAACATATCCAGACGACTCCCTATGCGGAACTGAAAGACCTGAAGCTCCCGAACGGCGAAACGCTTCCCACGCTGGAACAGTATCTGGCCAGGGCGAGGAGACTGAAAAAGGCAAAACTGATTTTTGAACTGAAATCCCATGCGACCCCCGAACGCGATCGCGAAGCCGCAAAGATCGCAGTCGATATGGTGAACAGCAAGAAGTTGGGAAAGCGTACCGAATATATCGCATTCAGTCTCGATGCAGCTAAAGAGTTGCACCGCTTGTCTCCTAAAACCCCCGTCTATTATCTGAACGGCGATTTATCACCCAAGCAATTAAAAGAACTCGGATTTGCCGGCTTGGATTATAATTATAAAGTGATGCAGCAGCATCCCGAATGGTTTAAGGAAGCGAAAGACCTGAAGCTGAAAATCAATGTATGGACAGTCGACGATCCGGAAGTGATGAAAGAGATGATCGAGAGTGGTGTGGACTTTCTGACAACCGACTATCCCGAAGAAGCGCAAAAAGCTGTACTTTTGTATCGCTGAATAAATGTGTGAAATGAGAAAGTATTGCCTGTCGTTATTGTTCTTGTTGCTGTTGCAAATTGCTTATGCTGTCGATCCTCCCAAGCGGGAGATCAGGGGCGTTTGGCTGACAACCGTCTATGGCTTGGACTGGCCGCAGAAACCGGCTACGACCGAAGCCGGGCGTAAAGCGCAGCAGCGTGAAGTATGCGACATTCTGGACCGTTTGCAGGATGCGAACTTCAACACCGTATTCCTGCAGGTTCGTTTGCGTGGCGATGTTATCTGGCGTTCGCAGGTGGAGCCGGCCAGCAAGACTTTCTCCGGAAAATACGGCGTGATGCCGGGCTACGATCCTTTGGCTTTTGTGATCGACGAATGCCATAAACGGGGAATGGAGTGTCATGCCTGGTTTGTCACTTTCCCCTTGGGAACGGATAAAAGCGTGAAAGAACAAGGCAAACTCTCTGTTGTCAAACGGCATTCGAATCTTTGTAAACGGCATAATGGCGAATGGTATCTGGATCCCGGCGTGCCCGGAACTTCCGACTATATCCTCTCTTTAGTCAAGGAACTGGTGAACGGCTACGATATCGACGGCATCCATTTCGATTATATCCGTTATCCCGAGCAGGCTAAATCTTTTCCTGATAAGGCCTTGTACAATAAATACGGTAAGAAAAGGTCGTTAGCCGAATGGCGGCGGGAGAATATCAACAAGATGGTCTTCCGCATTTACGACTATGTGAAATCAGTCAAACCCTGGGTGCAGGTGAGCAGTTCACCGCTTGGCAAATACAACCGTATCGAGCGCGTTCCGAATGCCGGGTGGACAGCCTACGAAAGCGTGTTCCAGGATCCGAAGATGTGGATGCAGCAAGGAAAGCAGGACATGATTGTCCCGATGATGTACTACCTGCACGATAACTTTTTCCCTTTTGTAGACAACTGGGTGGACAATTGCAACGGCCGCTTAGTAGTGCCCGGGCTGGGGGCTTACCGGATGTTGAAATCTGAAGCGGACTGGACAGTCAACGACATAACGGACCAGATCGATTACAGCCGCTATTACGGTGGGGCGGGTTGTACATTCTTCCGCTGTGCGAATGTGCTGGATAATACCAAAGGCTTGTACGACGAACTGAAAGACAACTATTATAAATACCCGGCGCAGCTTCCTCCCCTTGCCTGGCTGAATGACGAGGTGCCGCCCGCCCCGGAAGAGATTCTGGTAGAGCGCGAAGGCGACGAGTTGAAACTCTCCTGGCAAAAGCCCGGTCAGGTGAAGGATGTCCTGACTTATACGGTCTATTATTCACTGAGCGATTCGATCGATACGGCGTCGGCAAAAAACATACTGCTGACCGGCATTCGGGATACTTCCGTCTATCTGCCTGTCGACACGGTTTCGGAGCGGGGATATACATTTTCCGTTTCAGCTTCTTCCCGCTATCATATCGAAAGCAAGCCTTCCAGGGAAACCTATTATTACCTTTCCAAATTTCCTAAATAAGAAAAGGGCTCATTTCGCGAGAATACTGTATCTTTGGAACGTTTTTGAATAAAAATAGTTGTACCGGAATGCAGCGTTTCGGACGGTTCTAACATCATATAAATGTACAGCCTTGAAAAGGGCGTGAAGGCACACACTAAATGACGGAGCAACAACTGATAGAGGGTTGTAGGAATGGGGAAAGGCTGGCTCAGAAGGAGCTGTATGAAACGTATTCCCGCAAAATGATGGGCGTTTGTCTGCGTTATGTAAGCGACAGGGAGACTGCCCGTGATTTGTTGCAGGACGGTTTTGTCAAAGTCTTCACCAGTATGGACTCCTATTCGGGAGCCGGGTCATTTGAAGGGTGGATGCGAAAGATCTTTGTCAATTGTGCGTTGGAGTATTTGCGTAAATCGGATGTTTTGCGCGAAGCGACCGACTTGGATAATACGGCGGAACTCATTCATCCGGACAGTTCCGCAATATCCGATATGTCGGCGGTGGAACTGATGAAACTGGTGCATGAACTGCCCGCCGGTTTTCGTACGGTGTTCAACCTGTTTGCGATAGAAGGTTATTCGCATAAGGAGATCAGCGAGATGATGAACATTACCGAGAGCACTTCCCGTTCGCAGTTTACGCGTGCCAAACAGTTATTACAACGCAGGATTAATGAATTGTATTGAGTAAAAAAGAAATGAAAGATAAGGAAAGAGACATAATTGACGATTTGCTGCGTGAGAAGTTATATGACTTTGAAGCGGACACGTTGCCGGGTGACTGGGAGGCCATTGCCGACCGTCTGGCGGAAAAGAAGTCTGTCCCTTTCCGTCGGACTTTACGCTATTGGGCTGCGGCAGCCGTTGTCTCCTTACTGGTTGTGACCGGAGGCGTTTATGTCATGACCCGTGACAAGGAGTATATGCCTGTTGCCGAAACAATCCAGGAAAAGACAGAAGCTGTGGAGACGCAGTTGGCAGAACAAGCCCGGCCGGTCGCTTCGGTTATAGCGGGCGAACCTTCCCGAAATAGCACGAATAAGCCTGTTGTTGTCGCTAAGCAGGCGGCAGTTAAACATGCCATTGCCCAGGCTCCCGTAGCCGCTGTCGCCTATCGTTCGCATGCCGCTGAAGAAGAGGTCGTAGAAACCGTTTCCGATACAGTTGTGAATAAGGAAGAAGCTCCCGAAACGGCTGTGCCGGAAGAATCTGAAATGCACCCGGTTGAAACGCGTGCATTGATTGCCGATGCGACGCCCGTAAAGGAAGCCGTGAAAGCCCCGGTAAAAAGATGGGGTTTCGGAATGGGCGGAGGAAGTGTGACGGCCGGAACGACTAATTCCCTAAACACGTATGCATTAAAGAATACAGCGTTGACAGATAAAGAGTTGCTCCAGTTAAACTCCCCTTATTTCAACGAGCAGTCCCCGAAAACAAATATCCATCATAAAACACCGGTAACGGTTGGAATAGGTGTCAGCTACTATCTGAACGACCGTTTTTCCTTGCAATCCGGCTTGAATTATACATTCCTTTCTTCCGAATGGGAAACGAAAGCAGTCTATTACGGTGAGACAAAGCAGAAGTTGCATTTTATCGGAATACCGCTTTCTCTGTCTTATAGGATTGCGGACTGGAAACGCATACAGTTTTATGCCGCTGCCGGCGGAATGACGGAAATCAATGTCGCCGGTAAGTTGAATTCCAAGATATTTGTCGGGAATGATGAAATCCGCCACGAGAAAAAACATCTCCGGATGAAAGAATGGATGTGGTCTGTCAATGGCCGTGTCGGAGCGAGTTATCCCTTGTTTCGTTTCCTGAGCCTGTATGCAGAAGTAGGAGCCGGATATTATTTCGACAATGGAAGTACGATCGAAACGATCCGTTCCGAGAAACCGTTTAATGTCAATCTGCAAGCCGGCTTCCGTTTTGGTTTTTGAGTAGTAACAAATAAATAATAAACAATAATATAAAATTAAAAGAACAGTAAAATGAAGAAACTTAAAGTTTTAGGATTGGCAGCTTTCGCTGCGGGAATGGTAACGTTAACCTCTTGTTTGGATGGCGGTGGAAATACATCTACTGGGGGTGGATATGGTGTTGTAGATTTCGATATGAATGCGATGGGAAATGTTGTTAAAGATGATTATGGTACAGTCGTTTATTCTACAGGGTTTTCTAACCTGAGTCAAGGTGATTTTGTGGTATATTATAGTACAATCGATTGGGATAACCAGCCTTCAGATAAATATATTACTGCTACTGTCGGACAGGGGCAGGCCGGAAAATTAGATAAATGGTCAACATCTCCTTCTCTTACAGATACTTCAGTTGTTATGTCGAATGAAATGGCTATTTCAGAGGTCGGTTTCATACAAACAGCTTTTGGTAATGAAGTGTATGCTCTTCGTGCTAACAGTCATGCGTTTATAGCTTCAATCTTTAAGAATATTCCCTCAGATCAGACTATCTCTTATGATTTGAGTTATGATGGAAATCTGGAGACTGTCCAGGAAAACGGAGTCAATGTGTATGATTTCTTTTTGAGAGCTACAAAAGTGGGTGAAGGAAAAAAGACAGAACAGGATTGTCCGTTCACGAACGTTTTTGATTTGAATCAATTCTTATATCGTGCGATAAGCAAAGAAAGATCAGCAGGAGCTAAAAAGGTTAATGTCCGTGTGAATTTCATCAAAGAATTCAGCAAAGATTCAACAAGTTGGGTATGGGGAAAATCAGAAATAGCTTCTTTCCCGATTCCTTCTGAGTCATAAATTATGTGAAAGAAAAGAGACTGTTTTTGATTTCAAGCAGTCTTTTTTCTCTATTTGTTCCATCAAGGCAAAAGTTTCGCCATTTGACTATTATAGGATTTCGATAAAGATAAACTGTATGGTAATACGCTGTTCATTATTGTCACCATCATTCCATACACCGCTATCGTTTGGCCGATTAGATTTTTATATCTTTAATTGGATAGACAAAAAGTTTCCAGCAGTTAAATCCTAGGTCAAGATAGTTGTTGACTTTTTTACTATCTTGTTCATAAAAAGATTTACGATAATAAGTTTGTTTGTCATGAATATACTGTTGAAAATGTCAGTGGTATCCTGTCGTTTTGTAGATCCATGTATCTCCATAATATAAACAGATTGATGATAAGCGATAATATGTCTTCTAAGTAACAATGCTTCGATTTAATTATATCAATGAGTTTTCTAAAGATTCTACAGGCTGGGTTTGGAAGTCTTTTGATGTGTACTCATTTGGTATTGCTACTTGTTCGGAATCAAAGTAAAAATATTTTGCTTTTTACAGGTCATCATACAGAAAAGTGAATTCATTTTCTGTATGATGATTTTTTTATTTGTGACTTTGTAAAATTAATAGTTTCTTAGTAAGTTATATTGAATTCCAATATGCTTTTTCCTATAGCTTCTTCTCTGAGCTTGTAATTAATTTCTCATTGTTAAAAGAATATGGAATATTTGGGCTGTATTCATTTCAATGCTACTGCAAATAATTAATTTCTATTACTTGTTCATTTGTTGGAAGGTGGATATTGAATTTATATTTATAAAGTTAATGTAGTTTAAATTAATGGCCGCGTAATTATGGAAAATATATAGTAGATACAAATAGTTTTAGGTCTAAATGTGTGTTTGTGTCTTCTTTGCTTATGTTTTTAAATGTTTGTGTAAAAAGTCTTATATCGTGTAGATAGATTAATAAATGATAAAATAGTAGCTTGTTGTGTTTTTTTTATTTACTTTTGTGATCAAATATTTATTGCCTAAATAAATTATTTTTGGCCTAAATATTAAGAAGTATCTATTGTGTAATGAATATAATATTATATTGTTTTTTATCGTGTTAATTATTTATTAAAATGAAGAAGTTATGAAGAAGAGAAAAATCTTAAGTATTTATGCGCTTTTTGTTATATTGTTCAGTTCTTGTACGGATAGTAATGAGTGCTTGGATGAAAAGCAATTATTAAATGATGAAATTAATCTATTATCTCAAGTTGAAATTAAGCAGATGTTGGATAATATGAATCATCAAGGGGGAGTGACAAAGTCTGTAGATGATGTTTTATATTTAGAAATGTCTTCATCTAAAGTAGAATGTGTTGACACAGTGAGTCAAAAAATAGAAGAAGTTATAATTTCACAGTATAAAATTTTAGATCAAGAAAAGGAGGGATATGCTGTAGTTTTAAATGACAAGAGATTTCCTGTTGTTTTAGCATATGTTCCAGAAGGTAATTTGTCTGATACTACTAAAATAGCTCCTCTTAATATGTTTTTTAAAGGCATTCCCGCAATTGTCAATGAATTATATAACCAATCTGTACAAACAGCATCTCCTCGTTTTGGAGGGAGCTATGCATATGTTTTGAACGAAATAAAAACAAAATGGCATGATTCGTATCCCTATAATAATAAAATACCAACATCATCAACTCTTCATCCAGATGCAGGAACACATGTCTCTAGTTTAGCTCAATTATGTGCTTATTATAAAAAAGGATCATATAATTGGACTACATTGTTATCATCTCCTACTATTTCTCCAGAAGAAACTGGACGTGTTGAATTAGTTTCTAGTTTATATTTAGATGTGTTTAATAAAACTAAAACAACGTTTGTGGCTGGAAAGCCTACTGTTGCTCTTAGCGATATTGTTAATTATTTGCATGATTTAGGATTTAAAAGTGCAAATAATACCTCAATGAGAGATTTTGCTAAGGTTAAATCGCAGATTTATACGGATTTGAAAGGTGGAGGACTTGTGTTAATGACTGGAACTCGATATATTAATAATGTGAAAAATGGGATTGATTATTGGTTAGTGGATGGTTGTAATGTGCCTTTTGATGATAATAATAATTTAGATTATAATTCTTCTTTTTATCAGTTGCATTGTAATTGGGGACAATCTGGAGGACTGAATAGTGGCTATTTTTTATGGCTTGTAAATGGGAATTTATTAACAACAGGAACCATGGGGTTTGATAATAATAGTTATAGATCCATAAATGCTGTTTTGGGAATAAAAAAATGATGTAATAAGTAATAATTGATATTAGTTGTTTTTTTGAATATTAAAGTATAATGTTTTATACTATATTTTCTAGGCATAGAGTCAAGGATTAATAATCCTTGACTCTATGCCTAATTTATTTATAGGAAAGTAGTGTCAGATAGATATATGATATTTTTTCTTTTTTTATTTCTCTGTATTTGTTTAGATTTAACTTTTTTCTTGACAATCTGTTGAAAAGAATTTGTGCTATTTTTTGTGTTAAGTACGAAAATAAGAATGACTTTTTTCCTCTGTTTGGGTCTGGATATAATCATTTCTCGAATAGATGATTGATAAAAACAGTCTTATCTGTTCGTATATTGACTATATTTGTGTTTGGAAGAATGAAGGAAGATGTACATACTATATGAAAGGGGGATAATAAATCAAGCATTGCACGCACGGTATAAATGCTGAACAATTATCTGTAAAAGTAGGTGTTATCAGAGTAGGTTTTCCAAGTTGTTAATGTTTTGAAGGATGAATATGCATTTGTTTTTCGCCAGCATCTCCCGACAGAATTGTATGAGTAAGAAAATAATGCTACCTTTGTGCGTTTCCTCTGTGTGTGGAGGAAGAAAACTTCGATTTCAAAATTGTATATGGAGATGAGAAAGACTGTATTATATAGTGTGATGGCCCTTTGCCTGGTTGTGTTAAGTTCTTGTCTGGGAGATCCGGCTACGCAATTGACGATGGCGAATCAAACCGGAGTTGTGGCAACGAATATGGGGTCTGCAGGCAAGGTTATTTTTGTTAAAGGAGGGGATGTGATCTCTTCGGAAGAGTTTCAGAATGCAAATGTGGAAGACGGGGAATGTATCCTGTTTGATTATTCGATCGATTACGGATTGGCAGAGAATGCAGATGGCGGGGCAAACACGGGTTACATGACCGCTACCATTTATGAAAACACGATCTCCAATGTGCCGCAGTGGAGGTTGTTTGATACATTGGCAGATACATTAGCCGTTGACAAAAACGAGTTGCTGCTTTCTTCTTTGCAGGACCGTTCCGCTTATATCCGGGGAAACCTGTTCCTTTTTACTGAAATCGGCAATCATACAGCCGGGCAGCGGGATAGTTTCGCCTTGTCATACGATCCTGAGCAGACATTGGACAGTGAACAGGTTTACAGCCTGTATCTCCGGACAATCCGCACGGAATCCGATTCGGCAAAGGCGCAGACAATGATTATCCCCTGTGCGTTCAATATCCAGGATTTTGTTGATAAAGCGGCAGAGAAGAGCAGTAACGGCGAAGTGAAGTTCCGGGTTAACTATGCATCCTCATTCGGAAAGGATTCACTTTCGATCAACTGGAAATCATCCAATGTCTTTACAATAAATCCCACGGGAAAATAATAGAATGACAAACAGCAAACGAGCGTATTGAAGATGTACAAAGAGATATTTAAATTGGTAGTAGCCATCATCTCCCAGCCGGGAAAAGCCTGGGATATTCTGACGAGAAAGGAAGAAAAGGACGATGAGTTTTTATCCCGGTTTGTGTATCCCCTGATCGGAATCGTTACGGTGGCGGCTTTTCTGGGCGTGTTGTTCACGAGGAAAGAGTTCGATCTCGAGCTGGCTCTGAAATCGTCTATCCGGACGTTGGTTGCCGCCTTCGGTGGTTTTTACCTGGCGTCATACCTGCTGAACGAGCTTTGGCAAGGATTTTTCAAGCGCGAGAAAGACATGAAGCTGTGCCAGCGTTTCGTCGGCTACTCGTCTTCGTTGATGTTTGCACTGAATATCGTGTTGATGTTGCTTCCGGAGTTTTTCTTTTTGCGGATATTTGTTTTATATACATTCTACATCGTGTGGGAGGGAGCCGGCCCTTATATGCAGGTGGAAGAAAATATACGCCTGAAATTTGTCGGGATTGCGACCTGTTTGATTTTGCTGACGCCCTGGCTGATCGAAATCATTCTGTCGATGCTGATGCCCGGTTTGCGTTTTTGATAAATAAGTAAGATGAAAGAGAAGATTAGTAATAACATACAAATAAAGAATAAGCGGGCAACTTTCGATTATGAGTTGCTCGATACGTTTACAGCCGGCATTGTGCTGACCGGGACGGAGATCAAGTCGATACGTCTGGGCAAGGCGAGCCTGGTCGATACCTTCTGTATAATAGAGAAAGGCGAACTGTGGGTGAAAAATATGTATGTGGCCGAATATTTCTACGGAACTTATAACAACCATTCGGCCCGTCGCGACCGCAAGCTGTTGTTGACGAAAAAGGAGCTGCGGAAGATCGAGAGCGCAGCCCGCAACAATGGTTTCACGATCATTCCGATGCGCCTTTTCATCAATGACAAAGGACTGGCCAAAGTCGTGGTTGCAATCGCCAAAGGAAAGAAAGAATATGATAAACGCGACTCTATCAAAGAACGGGATGACCGCCGTGAGATGGATCGTGCATTTAAACGATAACGACATTTAATGGATAAAGGAATATTTTTGAATCTCCTGAAAGAACGCATCCTGATTCTGGACGGAGGAATGGGGACGATGGTTCAAGGGTTTAAACTGACCGAGAAAGACTATCGCGGCGAGCAGTTTGCCGATTGGCCCGGTGATTTGAAAGGAAATAACGACCTGTTGTGCATCACCCGCCCGGATGTGATCAAATCCATTCATCGCCAATACCTGGATGCCGGTGCGGACATCTTTGCAACCAATACCTTCAACGCGAATGCCATCTCGATGGAAGACTACGGCATGGAGCAGCAGGTGCGCAATATAAACCTCGCCGCCGGACGGCTGGCGCGTGAAGTGGCTGACGGCTTTATGGCGGAACATCCCGAACGTACGATATTCGTGGCCGGCTCTGTCGGTCCGACCAATAAGACGGCATCCATGAGCCCGGATGTGAGCGATCCCGCTTTCAGGGCTGTCACCTATATGGATTTGTATAACGCCTATAAAGAGCAGGTGGAGGCTTTGGTGGACGGAGGTGTCGACATCGTCTTGTTCGAGACGACCTTCGACACGCTTAATGTCAAAGCCGGGCTGGAGGCTGCCGAGACCGTTTTGAAGGAAAAAGGCAGAGACCTGCCGATCATGCTTTCCCTGACGCTTTCGGCGCAGGGCGGACGTACTTTCTCGGGACAGACCTTGCTGGCATTCTTAGCTTCCGTTCAACATACCAATATTGTCAGTGTCGGCCTGAACTGCTCTTTCGGGGCTGCCGACATGAAGCCTTATCTGGCTGAACTGGCGAAACACGCACCCTATTATATCAGCGCCTATCCGAATGCCGGACTGCCGAACAGTTTCGGCTCTTACGACGAGACGCCGGAAAAGATGGCTGTCCATGTGAAGCCCTTTATCGACGAAGGCTTGGTCAACATCTTGGGCGGCTGTTGCGGAACGACGCCGGACCATATCGCCCAATATCCCGAACTGATCAAAGGAGCGAAGCCGCATGTCCCGGCCCCGAAGCCCGATTGCCTCTGGCTGTCAGGACTGGAACTGCTGGAAGTAAAACCGGAAAACAATTTCGTCAACATCGGCGAACGCTGTAATGTCGCTGGTTCACGTAAATTCCTGCGTCTCATAAAGGAAGAAAACTACGAAGAAGCCCTGACGATCGCCCGTAAGCAGGTGGAAGACGGCGCGCAGGTGATCGACATCAACATGGACGATGGAATGCTCGATGCCGTGAAGGAGATGACAACATTCCTGAACCTGATCGCCTCCGAACCCGATATCTCCCGCGTGCCCGTCATGATCGACTCCTCCAAATGGGAAGTGATCGAAAAAGGCCTGATGTGCGTACAAGGCAAAAGCATCGTAAACTCGATCTCCCTCAAGGAAGGCGAGGAAGTTTTCCTGCAACATGCCGCCCGCATCAAACAACTGGGAGCCGCAACGGTCGTGATGGCTTTCGACGAGAAAGGACAGGCCGATACGTTTGAACGGAAGATAGAGGTATGTGAACGCGCCTACCGTCTCCTCCGGGAAAAAGTCGATTTCGATCCGAACGGGATTATTTTCGATCCGAATGTGCTGGCCATCGCGACCGGCATGGAGGAACACAACGGCTACGGGCTCGATTTTATCCGTGCCGTCGAATGGATCAAGCAAAACCTGCCGGGCGCGAAGGTGAGCGGCGGTGTCAGCAACCTTTCTTTCTCTTTCCGTGGAAATAATTATGTGCGCGAAGCGATGCACTCCGTGTTCCTCTACCATGCCATCCGCAAAGGCATGGATATGGGAATCGTGAACCCGTCGTCATCCGTGCTCTATGAAGATATCGAACCCTCTTTCCGCACGCTGCTCGAAGATGTCATCCTGGCCCGTCGCCCGGAAGCAGCGGAAGAACTGATCACATACGCCCAGAACCTGCACGTCAAAGCGCAGGAGGGAGGCGAAGCGAAACAGGAAGCCTGGCGCGAGTATCCGTTGAAGGAACGCCTGGAATATGCCTTGATAAAAGGCATCGGCGACCACCTGGAAGAAGATTTGCAGGAAGCCCTGAAGGCTTATCCGCGCGCGGTGGACATTATCGACGGCCCGCTGATGAGCGGCATGAACAAGGTGGGCGACCTGTTTGGCACTGGAAAGATGTTCCTTCCGCAGGTGGTCAAGACCGCCCGCACGATGAAGAAGGCGGTGGCAGTCCTCCAACCGGCTATCGAAGCGCAAAAGGTTGCATCCAACTCGTCGAAAGCCGGGAAAGTGGTGTTTGCGACCGTCAAAGGCGATGTGCACGACATCGGAAAGAACATCGTCTCGATCGTGCTGGCCTGCAATAACTACGAGGTCATCGACCTGGGCGTGATGGTGCCGGCCGACGTGATCGTGAAAAAAGCAATCGAGGAGAAGCCCGATCTGGTCTGCCTTTCCGGCCTGATCACTCCTTCGCTGGAAGAGATGGTGCACGTGACGGACGAGATGCAGAAAGCCGGCCTGACCATTCCTATTATGGTCGGCGGAGCTACGACATCCAAGCTGCATACGGCCATCAAGATAGCTCCCCATTACGATTATCCGGTCATCCATGTGCTCGACGCCTCACAGAATCCGCTGATAGCCGCCAAACTGCTGAATCCGGATACGCGTGATGCTTATATTGCGCAGTTGAACGAGGAATACGAAGCCCTGCGCGCCTCGATGAATAAGAAAAAGGAAGTGCTCGTTCCGCTGGCGGAAGCCCGTGCCGCCCATTCGAAGATAGATTGGGCCGCTTATGCTCCGGTTGTTCCGGCGCAGAGCGGTATACAAGTGATCCCTTATATCCCGTTGGAAGAAATTATCCCCTATATCCACTGGACATTCTTCTTTAGTGCCTGGAAACTGAACGGGCGCTTTTCGGAAGTAACGCAGATACACGGTTGCGACTCCTGCCGTGCCGCCTGGCTGGCCGGATTCCCGGAAGCAGACCGGGCGAAAGCATCGGAAGCCCTGCAACTCTATAAAGATGCCGCGAAGCTGCTCGACCGTCTCGTCGGGATGAAAGCCGAATACTGCAAAGCCATTTACGGCTTTTTCCCGGCTAACAGCGACGGAGACAATATCCGGATAGGCGAACGCATGCTTCCTGTCTTGCGCCAGCAGGCGAAGAAGGAGGAAGGCATTTATAAATCCCTTGCCGACTACGTGATGCCCCTTTCGGAAGGTCGTACGGATTATGTCGGCGCGTTTGTCGTGACAGCCGGTGCAGGCGCCGAATCTCTGAAGAATAAGTTTGAGGAAGAAGGCGACACCTATAGTTCGATGCTGCTCCAGACGCTGACCGACCGCCTGGCCGAAGCAACCGCAGAATACCTGCACGAGAAGGTCCGCAAAGAATACTGGGCGTACGCTCCGGACGAATCGCTTTCCATACCGGATTTATACAAAGTGAAATATCAGGGAATCCGTCCGGCTGTCGGTTATCCGTCCCTGCCGGACCAACTGCTCAACTATACGCTGGACCAACTGCTCGATATGTCGCAGATCGGCGTACGGCTGACGGAAAACGGCGCGATGTACCCGACGGCAACCGTCAGCGGCCTTTATATCGCACACCCCGAATCCCAGTATTTTATGATCGGCAATATCGACGAAGAGCAGATGAAAGATTATGCCCGCCGCCGGAATCTCCCCGAAGCGGAGGCAAAGAAGATTCTGAATAAGAATATTTCTTGCTCTTGATTTGTATTTATGCCCTAATATTCATTATTTGCCGGGAAACGCGTACTGTTTTATGGAAAAAACTCTATCTTTGAAAAACAATAGATGGAGTGGCGCCGTATGAAAGAAATACATATATATGTAAAAGGGGTGTTGATCGTTTTTTGTCTGTCCCTATTGGATCTATACGGATCTTGTAAGGCGGACGAACTCTCCGGATTCCGCCGGAAGCAGATGCAAGACAGCTTGCTGGCCGTCAGTCAGGAAACAAAAGATACGGGAAAGAAGATCAAGGCATTGCAAGAGTTGTGCAAGCTGAATTGGGAGACTCCGATGGAAGTGCCCTATCTGAAATCATTGGTAGAGCTTGCCGGAAAAGCGGACTCTATGAGAGCCTATTACAGCGCCCTCTCTTCATTAGGACGCTATTATTGTAATATCAATCGCCTGGATAGCCTGAACTATTGGGGCAATATTGTCGATTCCGTGGCAAAAGCACGGCAGGAAACCCCTTTTGCGAAATTCGATTTCCTGAATTATTACTGCCGGTATTATCTGATTAACGGAGAATATGAGTTGGCGATGAATGAGGCCGTGATGCTTCAGATGTTGTCTAAGGAAAAGAATAATCTGACAGGCCTGATATCCAGTAATGAATATCTGGGTTTGGTTTATTTGCTGATCGGCCGGGACCGCGATGCGGTGACCGCTTTTGAAGAAGCCTTGGACATGTTGAAGGGCGCAGACTGGCCGGACTATGAACTTCAGATCATCCCTTATCTGCTGATCGCCTATTTGCATCTGGGAGAACTGGATCATGTGAAATCGACTCTTGCCGATTTCGAAGAATCGTTGCGGAAGGCTGAAAGTGATGAAAAAGACTTTGTGAATTATCCGTTTAAGGCAAAATGGTGCCTGCTGTATGCCAATTACCTCAATTTGTATGTGGCGGAAAAGAATCTCCCGAAAGCGCGTGAAACCGTCAGTCTTTTGCCTTCTTATATGGATGACAGCATGGGGCCGGACGTCACATCCGTATATGATTTGGCAATGGCTCGCTACTATTTTTTTATCAAAGATTATTCGCAGGCGATCCGGGAGATCGACAAAGTGCTTGCCGTCGATTACTCGTCCGAACCCTTGAAGCTGAAAGTCGATATTTTGAAAGCCTCCGGAAAGACGGATGAGGCGTTGAAACAGTATGCCGAATTGCTTTCGCTGGTCGAGCAGACGAATGTGACGGCTTTCACCCGCCAGTTGAACCAACTCCGTATGCTGCATGATCTGAACGACAAAAAAATGCAGGAGCAGAAACTGCTCTATCAGAAACGGCAACTCTCCGAGAAACAGGTGCAGCTTACGGCCTCTGTTATCGTGTCCTGCATACTGTTGGTTCTGCTGTATGTCTTGTTCCGCTATTCCTATCGTACCCGCAAATTGAAGAACGACCTCCAGCGTGAACGCGAAACGTTGATCGAGACCAGCGAAAGCCTGCGTGTGGCCAAAGAACAGGCCGAAGAATCCAACCGCCTGAAAACATCGTTTGTCGCCAACATAAGCCATGAGATACGGACGCCGTTGAACGCTATCGTCGGCTTTGCCGACCTGCTGCCGGATGCCGACGAGACAGACCGGAATGAATATCTCAAAATAATTAAGAATAACACCGATATGCTGCTCGGGCTTCTCAGCGACGTGTTAGACCTGTCGCGGCTCGAAGCCGATTCTTTCAGTACCACGCTCGAAGACTGCGACCTTACCGAGTGTTGCCAGAATGCGATGGAAAGAATCAGGCACCGGTTGCGGCCTGGCGTAAAACTGACCTTTACCATTTCGGATGATCATTTCATACTGAAAACCGACGATTTGCGGTTACAGCAATTACTAAACAACCTGTTGTCGAACGCCGTCAAATTCACTGAGCATGGCGAGGTCAACCTCGATTGCCGTGTCGACCGGGAGAACCGCCAGGTCGTCTTTTCCGTCACCGATACCGGATGCGGCATTCCGCCGGATAGGCGGGAGGACATTTTCGACCGTTTCGTGAAAGTCGATGAGTTTATCCCGGGAGCCGGTTTGGGGCTGCCCATTTGCCGTACGATCGCCGGCCGCCTGGGCGGAACGTTGACCGTCGATCCCGCCTACGACCAGGGAGCGCGTTTCGTCTTCGTTCATCCGTTTGGAGAGTAGGCCGGGATTGCTTATCTTTACCCCCAGGATGAAAATATCAGAATGGATTAAAAAAGTACGGGGCCGCCGGATTATATTGGCCCTCGGGCTTGTTTCGGTCTGGGGCGTGCAGGCTTCGCCGGTGGCGGGCGAGTGGTATGCGCGGAATATTTATCCGTATGTCTCCTCCCTGTTGTCGCGTTTTTCCTCTCTCTTTCCCTTTTCTGTGGGCGATTGCCTGATCTATGGCAGCATCCTTGTCTTTTGCCTGTATCCGTTCTATGCCCGCTGGAAAAAGCGGCGGTGGCTGACGATCGGCGGGCGGATGGCTGAATCCCTTCTCTGGATCTATGTCTGGTTCTATCTGGCCTGGGGGTTGAATTATTTCCGGAAAGACTTTTTTTCCCGGACCGGTATTCCCTCTGCCGCTTATTCGGCCGACACGTTCCGCACCTTTCTGTCTGCCTATACCGATTCGCTGAACGCCTCTTTCGTCCCGGTCGAGACGGTAGACAAATCCGTCGTTGCCGAAGAGACCGTAAAAGGTTACCGGGAGATAGCCGGGCGTTTCGGCCTGGTTCAGCCCGCCGGTTACCTGCGTTCCAAACCGATGCTGGTTCCCTCTTTGATGAGCGGTGTCGGCGTGTTGGGTTATATGGGTCCTTTTTTCACCGAATACAATCTCAATCCGAAGCTACTCCCTGTCCAGTATCCGTTCACCTATGCCCACGAGATGGCGCATGTGTTGGGCATATCCAGCGAGGCGGAAGCGAACCTGTACGGTTTCCTGGTCTGTGCGCGTTCCGAAGTGCCGTCGATCCGTTTCTCCGCTTATTTCGCTTTGCTGCCTTACGTCTTGAGCAATGCCTACGGCTTATTGCCGGAGGACGAGTTTAATGAATGGAAAGCGACCCTTTCCCCTGAAATAAAAGACTTATACAACTATAAATCGGCCTATTGGCAAGCCTTGTACAGCCCCTTGATCGGTGAAATCCAATCCACCGCCTACAACTGGTTCCTGAAAGGAAACAACATCCCCTCCGGCCGCAAAAACTACTCGGAGGTGGTGGCGCTGCTGATGGCGCTGGAGGGTAATTCGATGGGGCGTTGAGATGTTATAAATTGATTAATTTTATATTCTAACTTTATTGCATTTACTTCCTTATGGTACAATTAAAAGAAGACCGGCCCCACACATCTGTTCAAGAATATGCTTATTTAAATTCCATACGGTACAATTAAAAGGATTCGACGATTTGTGTTGATAGGCTACGTAAGCGAATTTAAATTCCATACGGTACAATTAAAAGCTCGTTCCCTGAGGCTCCCACAGACGGCAAGACGTAATTTAAATTCCATACGGTACAATTAAAAGATATACCGGTTTATTTCCGGCTTGAATTGGGGCTTTCATTTAAATTCCATACGGTACAATTAAAAGGGGTGTATGAAGCGGAGTTTGATGGGGTTAGATAGATTTAAATTCCATACGGTACAATTAAAAGTTTTTCCTTCGTTACCCGGCATGGCTACCCAGATCATTTAAATTCCATACGGTACAATTAAAAGGGGATTTAGCAGAACCATGCAAAAAATCAGTGATATTTCATTTAAATTCCATACGGTACAATTAAAAGCAGCCCCACCTTTTAAGCCGGATGCTGCTTTACCACATTTAAATTCCATACGGTACAATTAAAAGGAGCACAAGCACCGCCGTAGATAAATCGGTCTCTCATTTAAATTCCATACGGTACAATTAAAAGAGTGGGTAAGCAAACGTGATAAGTTCCGCAATGTGATTTAAATTCCATACGGTACAATTAAAAGGCTTGTGGAATTATGAAGTAATGAATCAAATCCTCTATTTAAATTCCATACGGTACAATTAAAAGAAAGGTCCCGGTTCGTAGATGGGGATTGGGTGTTATATTTAAATTCCATACGGTACAATTAAAAGTCTTCAGAAAGGTTGGTACGGGTCAGAACAAACTCATTTAAATTCCATACGGTACAATTAAAAGTACGGGATGCGGACGAAGTGAAATGTGTTTGTACGTTATTTAAATTCCATACGGTACAATTAAAAGCACATAACTTCGTATAATCCTTTGCTCCGTAAGAACGATTTAAATTCCATACGGTACAATTAAAAGACCCGGTCTGATACGGTCGTTATTAATGTGGTGAAATTTAAATTCCATACGGTACAATTAAAAGCTCCGAGGCTATCACAATGTCCGGTCCGGTAACGAATTTAAATTCCATACGGTACAATTAAAAGACCGGGACGAGGAAAGTATTACTAATCCCATGACCATTTAAATTCCATACGGTACAATTAAAAGCCCCCCGCTTTCGTGTGCCTCCGGCGGGGTTTTTAATTTAAATTCCATACGGTACAATTAAAAGGAAAACAGAGAATATAATCCGGATGATCGCAACAAGATTTAAATTCCATACGGTACAATTAAAAGGGCTATCGGCTATTATTCGCCTTGGCCCAAACAAATTTAAATTCCATACGGTACAATTAAAAGCCCGGAACATTTCTGATCAGCGACCAGAACAAGGCAATTTAAATTCCATACGGTACAATTAAAAGCTCAAAAAAGCCACGATCCGACAGCTGAATGAAAACCATTTAAATTCCATACGGTACAATTAAAAGATTATATTATCATCCCCGGTGTAGTGAATTCTGCATTTAAATTCCATACGGTACAATTAAAAGAGCCCGGATCAAAGCCTCAAACAGTGCTATTGACCAGATTTAAATTCCATACGGTACAATTAAAAGGCCAATCGATCCCCTGCACGCCGATCAGGACACAATTTAAATTCCATACGGTACAATTAAAAGGGGATGTCGTAATACGTCAATTCGCCCCCCGCTTCATTTAAATTCCATACGGTACAATTAAAAGCTTCGGGGAAACGATGCCCCGCTTCCTTCGATCGATCATTTAAATTCCATACGGTACAATTAAAAGGAAGGCTACCATAATGATAATTTGACGGTGTTGTCTATATTTAAATTCCATACGGTACAATTAAAAGCCATATAAGTTTTATTATATATCTTTTGTCGATAATTTAAATTCCATACGGTACAATTAAAAGTCCGCTGCCTCTTTGGTGGCTTCGGCTTTAATGTTTAATTTAAATTCCATACGGTACAATTAAAAGTCACAGTACGGTAGCCTACTGTTACCAAAAGTTACGCAATTTAAATTCCATACGGTACAATTAAAAGTCATATTCGCTAAAGGCATAACGGCCATTTCTTCATTTAAATTCCATACGGTACAATTAAAAGTATCTAACATTCTTGTTAGAGCTTCTTTATCGAAATTTAAATTCCATACGGTACAATTAAAAGCATGGAACAACTTGAGAAGGAATGCAACGTTATAGTTCATTTAAATTCCATACGGTACAATTAAAAGCGTTTTCTCCATTTCCTTCAATTCCTTTCGTATCATATTTAAATTCCATACGGTACAATTAAAAGACCTTGAACCCAACTGGAAGCGGGACTTTCTTCAACTTATTTAAATTCCATACGGTACAATTAAAAGTCGCATCCACGTAGGTTTCTAAACGCTGAGCTGAATGCTATTTAAATTCCATACGGTACAATTAAAAGGAAACTTGAAGAGTAGTTGAATAAGATGCCGAATTATATTTAAATTCCATACGGTACAATTAAAAGTTCTTCTTCCATTTCCAAAAACAATCTTATACATTATTTAAATTCCATACGGTACAATTAAAAGGAGCACCAATACACATTTGTAATAATTTTGCTTATGCGATTTAAATTCCATACGGTACAATTAAAAGCGGATTGGCAGCAATTCTAACATACGTTGAACTCCATTTAAATTCCATACGGTACAATTAAAAGTCCAAAGGCTGATAAAGTCCTCATCTTCTTCTTTACTAATTTAAATTCCATACGGTACAATTAAAAGCCTATTGATCTAATAAATAGATCCACTCATTATCAGTAAGATACTTTTGTAAAGATCGGAAAATAAGTAGAGTAAATATGTCGATGTCCAATAGTATAAATTGGCTGGGGGAACGACAACCTGTATAAATGTATGTAAATCAATATGTCAAAGATCTCAGTGCCGGATTTTGTAAGCTCTGGATATTGTTGTATGGATAGAACGACATTTACGATATGCTATAAAAAGTTGTCTATACTACTTCGCTCTTTTCCTACAATTTCTTTTTCCATGTATACATGTGATGCATTTTTGAATAAGATGATACTGTCTGACTCTTTATCCATAAATTGACCGGCAAGTAAAAGTAGTTCTTTTAGTCGAACTTCTGATATTTCGCCTTCAAAAACAGAATTTTGGATCCAGTTCAGATAACGTCGACAAAGTTTCAACATCTTTGCTACTCGTTTTTCTCCAAAATCATATACAAGTATTACATACATTACCAATACATTTTAAAGGGTTTATATTCTTCTATACCTAATAAATGTTTAGCTAATTTGTAACATTCTAATTTAATTAAATGCTTGTAGCTTACTTTTCTGCTTAATGAACGATGCTGGATCGTTTCATTTAAGCGATCTTCTATGGCTTTTACAAATATCTTCTTTCCTGTTGTGTTTAACAAGCATTTATTTAGCTTTTTATCGAAATGCTTCGTCTGTATCTCTTTTTTATTCAGAACTTTGAAAATTACCCGGTCCACAATGATCGGTTTAAATATCTCAGCTATGTCCAGAGCTAATGAATACCTTCTTTCTCCAGGAGTATGTAAATAGCTGATAGTCGGATTTAATTGAGTCTGGTGGATAGCCCTGAGACATAAAGTGTAACACATCATGTTCCCAAATGAAATCAATGCATTCACTTCATTCTGTGGCGGTTGTTTGGTACGAATGCCCATTTCAAAATCATTTAAGATTAAATTGAAAGCATCATAATAGGTTTGGCGAATCATACCTTCCGTACCCATAAGCTCTTCAACAGATTCTGTAGAGGGAATCTTTTCTACATAGGAAAGAATGATCGCTATAATATCGTCCATATCTTTTCCTCGTCGATTATAATATTGTAAATTCTTTACCATATTATAAGCTGCTCCTTCGATAAATTTCTGTGCTACGATGATTCGTTTCTTTTTGGCTTGATAAGCCGAGGTTTGTGCCAGAAGCATTTTACCGGATAATAATGAGTCACGAGGCATAAATGAACCTGTATAATTCTCATAGTAATCAAAGAAATGTACGGCTATATCCTTTTGTCCCAAAAAGTTGAATAGAGAACTATTTGCCCTTAATGAACCGAACACATAAAATTCGTTGATATCTTCTATCGGTAAATAGCGAGGTGAACCGGTAGATTCTATGCCATTTTCATCTTCTGAAACAGGCGTGAATTTTAAGGTATTATCTTTCCGTTCCAGTAGTCCTGGGTTGAATAAATAGAATGTCTTTTTCATATATCTTCTGGCTCTTCAGTATAACAAAAATCAAAGTAACTACAATTCTTGCAGATACGTTTTTTCTCTTTGGGAGGACAAGTCTCTGCATGAATAATCTTTGTAATATCATTTTCCATCTCCCGGATTGTGGCCCGGTCAATGTCGCTGAGGAATACCTTATTGGTTTGCCTTAAAGCTGGATATTCCAATATGCCGGTGCATCCTTCAATACCATTATGTTCAAATACATAAAGGTAATATTTTAGTTGCCATTCATGAGCGACTTCAACTTTGTTTGACTTCTTAATTTCATGAATCACTTTATTTAGGGCATCATAATAATCCACTTTAATTCCATCAATTTCTACTTCTTCATATTTCGAAGAGCGCTGTGGATAACTGCTTTCGTGAATCAGTTTGCCTTCATAAACCAAGTCAGAAGTTTGTTCAAAGTTTATCCCGTTTGCAAAAAGCCAGAGCTTTCTTTTGCAAATCTGATAGTAATTGAAGTGTGTTCCTGTTATTTGCATAATATCTATTAATTGATTAATAAGGATCTTATTTTATTTATAAAAATAATTGATCACTTGTTGTTTCTTCTTTATAAATTTGAAGGCCTAATTCCTCATTATATACTCGATTTATAACAAATATAGATTGATTTTTAATTTTGTCTTTATCATCGTCTGTATAACAAAAACGCTCTCTATACACCTCATTATCCTTTGATAAAGCAAAAAAACGACTTTCTCTAATGGATACTAATAAACCATCAGCTTTAACAAATTGATGTGTGTCAAGATATTGCTGGTAGTTTGGCTTTAAAGAGACTGGAAGCACTTTTATACTATCAAACTGTTTATAGAATAATTCTTCTGACTTATCATCATAAGTCAATGGGGATAATCGGTTTGCGATACCTATAGATAACATTTTATAGGTGACATTAAAGTCTTCTTTCTGCTTATCTTCCCAATCAGGATAAACCTTATCTATATATTCCTGGAGATCTCGCTCATGAATGATACCATTCTCTTTTTTTTCAATTTCAGATAATACTTCTAATGAACGGAAAACTACAGCTTGATTGTAGATAAATTTGTCTTTTTCATTTTGCGTGTCAAATACATGACAAATACAAATCTCTTTTTCTCGTTTTCGATTCACTCGGCCGAACCGTTGTATCAAAGCATCTATTGGCGCAGGTTCTGAATAGATTGTATCGTAGTCAATATCCAAACTTACTTCAATAGCTTGAGTCCCAACTAATAATTTTATATCCTCATTCTGAAGCCTTATTTCTTTTTTATTTCGATCTTCCGCATTGAAAGATCCGTGAAGTAGCAATTTACTACCTGCAATATGAAGATTTTCATATACAAATTGTGCCTGCTCGACTGTATTGCAAACAACAAGGACCTTTTTATTTTCATTTATATCCTTTTGGATCAAATTTAAAGAATCTTGTAATTTACCTTTTTCCAGATGAATTCTATGTCTGTCAAATTTGTAATATAAATCATCATCAGCGGTAATCCTACAATGCTTTCCTATAGCTTGTTTTAGTATATTTAACATAAAGGAAGGTAAAGTTGCAGTCATTATGAAGATATTAACTCCCATATACTTTGAACAGAATTCCAGCAAGACTATAATCTGGGCAAATGTTTTACTGTCGTAGGCATGAATCTCATCAAAGATAAAATAACCACCAGACCACTCTGACATACCTTTTTCAAAACCTTTTAGGCCGAATAAATATTTTAGTAGTTGAAAAGGAGTTACTATTTTCATTGGGGTAACTAATGTCTTAAAATCTTTGAGTAATTGTTCTTTTTCTTCAGATTTCCATGATTCTTCTGAAGACATTTTATTTTCAATATATTGAGATAGCTTACCATGAAGCATCCCTACCCAATGTGATTCCTTATCGAGAGAACTTGCATTAAATTTCTTATTTAGCCGTTCGTACATAGCATTAATCGATGCAGTATAAGGTAAGACGTAAAAGATGCGACCTTCTCCAATTATTTCCAATTGATGCTTTAACCATAAAACAGAAGTTTCTGTTTTGCCTGATCCGGTAGGTGATGATAAGATTACATTGCCAAGCGTATGATATGCTTCCTTCTGATGTTTATATAAAGGATTTTTAAATAAAAAAGAAAAGTTGGCATTGGATAATTTGTTCAATTTCTTGATTCCTGCAGATGCTAAATGATCACATTGCTTTACGAATCCAACCAGTAACAGATGTTGCAAAAATGTGTTGTCGGATGGTTTGTAAGGGGATTCACAAATAGATTTCACTAATGATACAATATCTATAATCTCCTTGTTAATTTGCACAAAGCTATATTTGTTTAAAATCTTCCAAACCTTGTTTTTCCAAAGTTTTTTACATTCATCTTCAAAAGAAAGAGATTGGCACGGACTCCAACCAGTCTGAATAACTGATATATAATTCTCAAAAATGAATTCCTGAATTTTATGTATACTTTGATGATGTCCAATCACGGCGTAATAAATAAGGTTTTTCCATTCATCCGGAATATTAGCTTGTTTTATGAAGTAAAGAGAGAATAATTCGTGTCTTTGATGGTTCCAACTATCTTGGGAATGTTGATGGAGTATATGCTGGAATTCATGGTGAGATTTTCCGGTATCGTGGAAAATAAGACTGTAATACAGGATTCTCCAAAAGGTATCACGGTTTGGCAATGGCAGATTTGGAAAGCATTCTGCTAATTGATTGTATATGATTAAACAGTCATATATATGTTGTTCTAAAGAAACCTGAGGTTCTGATTTCGCAAGAATCTCAGGTTTACAAGTATCTGTTGCATTCATAAATAATCATTGAAATTCAGATGATGAAAATAAATATCCACCTGCTTATCTTCAATGCAATCCCTATATGCTGTTAACTGGGTTTCCATGTCAACAGTATCATAGGGAATGATAGAATAGGCTTCTGTCCCAATATTGTTGCGAGGTATTCTTTCTGTAAAATATTTAGGTAATGCTTGTATAACCCCTGGCAAATAATGTCCTTTAAAAGGAACAATCTGTCCTTTGATTTTAGTTGCATTAGTAATCTCTTTCAATTCCACTTCGTCGATAGACTCAATTGTAGCAAGATCAGAACTTCTTCCTAATAATATAGGATAATAAGGATGTCGAATATATTCTATTAACTCTATATCATTCAAATAGAGATACAAATTGTTTTCAAAAAGAAACTCTCTTCTGATTACATTTGATTTTACCTGATTTTTAGGTATGTTTTTTGAATCCAGCTCTATCTGATAAATCGTTTCCAAATCCACAGATTTCCCCCCATATTCAAAATAGTATCCTAAAAGTAATTCTTTATGAACGAGATATTTACCAGCACAAGCATTCAGTATCCCCAATACCGTACTAACAGGAGGTACAAGCAATGTAGGTTGGAATCCGGAAATAATATTCGGATAACGAAAACTTGAAGTCCATGAACTTATTTTAATACGGTATACCTTCATTATTTCATTTGATTAGTTATTTGCTCACAATATGCATCGATCATAGCATTTACTGGTCCGTAAACAACAATATCCTGATATTCCTGTTGCAAAGACTTTAAAGCCTCATCTTCTCCATCAAAAAAGCCACTTCTTCTTCCGATAAATATTTTTCCGATAAAATCGTTACGGTATTCGTTGATTACTTCTTTCAAACTGTCAATATTTAATTTGACTCTTTCCTCACGATCTCCATAACTGGACACAATATGGGAAAAGGGATGATTTCCGGAATTAGTGGATGCAATAACAATAAACTTAGGTGTGACGTCACCCATATTATTGGTTTGCATCGCTCCGCCTGAAATGTTCTTTAGTGCTTTAATCGTATCGGTTGCTCGTTGAATTCTGGTACCTAATGGAAGTTGGACTAATTTCTGTCCTGTGATAAACGGATCATTTTTTTCTATACAACCTCTTTCCATCGCTTCTTCTTTCAATTTTTGCGAAAGATTCTGGAACCCGGTTTTGTTATAATTTGAAAAAGTTCCAACCATATTCAAATCCAAGCTAAACATCCCTTTCATTATGGCACTGTATTCCTGTTTCCCATAAGGAACAGAATCGCCTTCCTGGCGTGCCATACTGGACCAGTTTTCAACGGGGCGTACTGCACAGGCCGACACGATAACTGAATTTTTTAAAGGTGAAATTCTGGTAACAGTAATATTTACTTTTTTCTTTTTCCCTTTTTCATCTATAATTTCTTCAGATGCAGCCCTCATATAACCAAAGACATCGTCATCTGGATATTCGATCGGATTTGCGT
This sequence comes from uncultured Parabacteroides sp., assembly GCA_900552465.1. Taxonomy (GTDB): domain Bacteria; phylum Bacteroidota; class Bacteroidia; order Bacteroidales; family Tannerellaceae; genus Parabacteroides. The sequence continues at coordinate 25,605 of URZO01000039.1, forward strand.
TTGTGTAGGCTATTTTATCTTCGCGGATCACCGGAGATAGTTGCCAACCACAATTTTTCTGTAGCGAGTCGCGCCACCAAAAACGGACTGCCTGGCCGGATACATATGTATAATTGCGGCCATTTTTAATAATACTTTTGGTTGCTACTGCATTATCAAAATTTGACATAACATTCTTTCCCGCATTATTCAATGCTACAACATCCACATCAATCAGGAAGAATCCCTGAACTTTCAAATTTTCATTCATGTTCTTAAATTATTATAAGGTTAATTTTCATCGTCACCAAATTCGCTTTCATTGTCAGTTTTATCATCTATTTCCACAGCGCGATGTCTTTCGTGTAATTTTTGATAGATCGAGATTAGGAGGACATCTCGTGTTTCCATCCAGGAATTGGAGTCAGGAAATAAATAATCCACATAATCTTCAACTGTAATAAGAGGCATTTCATTTTCCTGTCTGTAATTCTCTTCGGCCACTTTCAATATGAAACGTCGTAATAAATACGCATTTTTCACTCCGTTCAACTGAGTTAGGACCTTCTTCATTTCTATATTCGAATTATAGCTGAGGATAAAATCCGCAATTTGATTTATTTTATTAACTGTTTCCTTTTTCATTTCTCGTATATTAATTAAATAACACTTTAATAACTCCAGATCAAAAAGGTTGGCTATACTCCATTTTCTAATGTCGCTGATAATACTTTTTTTTGCCAACAATTTATCATAAATGGCATTACGCCAGAGCTTGAAATCGTCTTCTTGAATATGTATTTCTTGTTTTTTATCTAAGGCTATAAAACAATTTAAATTATTGTCATATAGTGCCTTCTTATAATCAGAACATCTGTAATGATGATTAATGAATACATTCCAATTCGCTTTATATTGAGCTTTACGTGTTTCCTTGTAAAAATTAAAGGCTTGGAATGGGAGTGTATAAATTTGTACTTCAGGGCTTGCTCCGAAATTTGTAAAATGGTAAAGCGTAATATAATTCTTCAATGTATCACAATTAGCATATTGGATAGAAACTTTATCCAAGAATCTAAATATAGCTGTTCCTGGAGAACGGGCCTCATTCTTCAGCAAGCCTTGTGAGATATTTTGACCTATATCATATAATATTCTATCGCAGCAATCTTTCGCATATAGTTCGGAAATCGCCTGATTGTTACTGTTGATTACGGAAATTCGTCCTTGAAGTAGTTCAGAAGCTAAAGGCAGAAAATGATATTTTATCAAGGCCTCTTTTGAAAACATAATTCCTGTATCAAAAGAATGATGGAAATTAACAAATGTTCCAGAACCTGATAGTACTGAATTATCCCTACCTGCCGGGTAAAGCTTTGTTTTTTGTCCTGTTACTCGACAAAAGCCTATAGAATAAGGTAACGTTTCTTTAAGAAGTCCTAAAAAGTAGTTTTTTGTTTCTTGTTTCTTCTTTTCCGCATTAAAAGCTGGCTGCGTAATTTTAGAATTCAGAAAGAAGGGATTGATTTTAGCCCCCCAGTTGTCTACATAGATTTTTGTCGCCAGCATTATTAACTCTAATAGATCTAATTCAGGGTTGTAACTGGATAATGCTTTTAATGCATATCCTCCTGAATCAATAAATGGGTCTCCTGTTGGCGACAGGAGGGCTTCATAATCAATATTCGTGTATGTTTGCTTCATCGTTCATTTTATTTTTCGTAAACATACAAACTATATTTTACATATCCTATCTTAACATGATTGAACTGGCTAAATAAATGACTTTATTTAATAGGTATAGTACAACCATTAGCATAAACCAGGTAGTAGCTACGATTTTAATAGTATACTTTAATGCAATTATGATGTCTGCATTTTTTCCTTTACATTTAAAAAACAATTGTAGTTTCATCTTTTTATTTCTTGTAATTTTAATATAGGGTGCGAATATAGTATAAATTTTATGATGAACAAAATATTTTTGCCCAAGGAAATGGTGTTTAAATTATGTTGATGGTTTGTTTGCTGTTTTTGTATAGTAGTAATATTTATCAAGAATGTGTATCTTTGCGCACAAGTAGAATTGAAAAAGGAATTAGTGATTAATCGAACTCTTACTTTTCCCCCAAACACCTATTGGTGTTTGGGGGAATTGGTTAAATATCAATGCTTTTAATAGTTCCGAAGCCCAAACTGCCCTTTTCTCCCCAGCCACTCTCGTACCCGATCTTCATCAATGCATATGGTATTCTTACCTTGAATTTGTACCGATATCCTCGTACAAACGTTTGTTGTGGTGTTCCAGCTTTTATTTTTACTAATACAGATTTGGGCTCATTGAGTATCTGAAAGTCGAAATACACTTCTCCGTCATACTCTTTTCCGTAATAAGCTTGGTAGCGGGCTAAAAGTCCGGTTAAGAGACCTTGTGTATAGGAAGGGTCAGTCGGAGAAAGGTAATCCGATTTACCATCATCCCTGCGTTTAGATATACATATTGGCGATAAAGTCTCAAAGCACATCTCTTCATGATAATCCAATGGCGGCATAACCTGTACTTCACGTATCAGGAACTCGACTCCTGAAATTTTATCCGCAATCTGAAAAGTTTGTTGACGAAATACTCCTTCTATAAACTGTTGTGTACTTTTCTCGGGTAGAAAGCTAATGAACCATTCAACTGTATCTGACTTTATAATCAAACGTTGACGCTCTTTGTGTATTCCATATTGAGGGACGATTAGATTGGAGAAAGTGAACAGTTTAAAGCGTTTTTTGTCGGCAATAAAACCATTCTCATGTAACCATAACGAATAATTTTCATCACTGCGGGATAGGATTCGGTAAGTTGCAGCTGAAAGCTCATACGCGTAGTTTAGAGGTAGTTCACGTCCTAAAACGTTTGCTTCTACTTGCAATATTAATTTGAACCTCATGATTTTTTATTTTAGAATATATGAAATTTAATAATTAACTCTGAAGATAGCAAATATAGATAAAAGTTTTCTACATAATCTCTTCCTCTTCAACAATTTCATATCTCCTTATCCACTATTTCAAATCTTCCCACGAACTATCCCCTCCCTTCCCACTAACTATCCATACCCTCTACACCCAATCAGCAATACCCTGTACACCCTATTCATAATACCCTGTACACCGTATCGCCAATACATCCTACAGGGTATTATCAGGCTGTGGGAAGGCGTGAATTAGTTTCTGGTAAGGAATGAAATAGTTTGTCGTGAAGAAAGAAATAGTTTATTTATACCTTGATTTATTTGCTTTGTATGATTTTTATGTGTATCTTTAAAGATTTTATAATCTTAATCAAATAAAAATGAAAATTACACAGTTTCGCGGAGATTTAAGTACTTGTCGGAATTTGGAGTTGAGTATAGGGATTGAAATGATGAAGTCGGAGGCTACGCGAAAACGGGTGGAAGATTTACGGGTTTCTTTGCCTTATCTGAATCACCATACGAATAGTTTGCAGGCACGGGATTTGCCGGTGCTTGTGTTTGGGGCTGCCTGCAAGAAAGTGGGCGGGAAGCCGGAGATGCGTGTGTATAATGGGTTGATACTGTTGAATGTAAATAATCTGACCGGGACGGAAGAGGCGGCTCGGGTGAGGAAGCTGGCGGCGGAGATGCCGCAGACGTTGCTGGCGTTTATCGGGTCGAGCGGACGGACGGTCAAGGTTGTGGTGCCTTTTGTCAGGATGGACGATACGCTGCCGGCGGAAAAAGAGGCGGCCGAGTGCTTTCATGCCCATGCTTTTGTGCGGGCGGCGCGCTATTATGGGGCGCAGTTGCAGTATGGGATTGAACAGACCGGGGCGTCGCCTTTGCAGGGATGCCGTGTGTCGTATGATCCGGATTTGTATTATAATCCGGAGGCATTGCCGATCCGGATGGAACAACCTTTGCAGATGCCGGCTCCTCAGACTGTGCGTGAGGCGCGTGAGGCGGAGACAGATCCGCTGAAACGGATGCTGCCGGGCTATGACCGCTATCTGTTGGTGTCTGTCTTGTTCGAGACTTCCCTGCAACAGGCGATGCTTGAGGTTGGCAATGGAAGGGACGGTGGGGATCGGAAATCCTTGTTAGTGAGGTTGGCTAAAAACTGTCTTCATTCGGCTATACCGGAGGAGGATGCAGTGCGCTTTACGCTCTTGCATTTTTACGAAGAGGTGGGGGAACAGGAGGTGCGCATGACTTTCCGGACGGTTTACCTGAAGGCGGATGCGTTCGGGAAGGCTCCGGCTATGCCGAAGAAGATGCTGGCGGCCATGCAGTTGCAGGAGTTTGTGAAGCGGCGTTTTGAGGTGTGCAACAACCGGATGAAAGGATGCCGGGAGGTGCGTACGCGGAATACGGCCTTTGCACGGTTTCGTCCGGTGACGGCCGAGGTGATCAAGAGCATTTGTTTTGAGGCGCAGTTGGAGGGGATTTCTGTGATTGAATATGACGTGCAGCGGTATATCGATTCGGACCGTATTCCGAACTTCTGGCCGATCGAGGAGTTTCTGCTTCATCTGCCGGCGTGGGATGAGAAGGATCGCATACGGGCGCTTGCTGCTTGTGTCCCTTGTGAGCAGGCGGAGTGGCAGGAACGTTTCTACGTCTGGTTTCTGAGTATGGTGGCGCATTGGTTGCAGATGGACCGGGAGCATGCGAACGGCGTGTCGCCTTTGCTTGTCGGTCCGCAGGGTTGCCGGAAGAGTTCGTTTTGCCAGAGCCTTTTGCCTCCCGAATTGCGCGAATATTATACGGACGGGATCGACCTGGCAAGCCGGAAGGATGCGGAGTGGGCGCTTGGCTGCTTCGCTTTGATCAATATGGATGAGTTCGATTCCATACCGGCTTCCCGCCAGCCTTATCTGAAGAACTTGCTTCAGAAGGCGAAGGTCAGCATGCGGAAACCTCACGGGGCGAGTGTGGAGGAGATACGCCGTTTTGCCTCTTTCATCGCTACTTCCAATACGTTTGATTTGCTGACGGACACGACCGGGAGCCGCCGTTTTATCGGTGTCGAGGTGACCGGGACGATTCGTCTGGATGCAATCGATTATCCTCAGTTGTATGCCCAGGCGGTGCAGGCGTTGAGGAATGGCGAACGATATTGGTTTACGTCGGAAGAGGAAATGCTGTTGAACCGGAATAACCGGAGCTTCGAGAAGGTTCCTTTGCTGGAGGAGCTGTTTCTTTACTGCTTCCGTCCGGCTGAACCGGAGGAGGAATGCAAGCCGTTGGCGGCGCCGGAGATATTGGAACATTTGAGTAAATTGGGGAAGATAAAGATGACAGAGTCTCATCTAATCCAGTTGGGCCGTCTGATGCAGAAGCACAAAATACGGAAAACGAGAACGGCGGAGCGTAAATATTACTATGTAATGCCGCTAAATTAGCGTTCTGTGCCGAGTTAATGCCGGGTCAGTGCCGGGTTAATGCCGAGTCATGGTTTCTTGCGTCTTTGTTAAGTTTCTTACTTATAGATAATTATAAATATTAGTGCCGGGATGCCGGTTCTTTTGTCAAAAATACATATAGAAAAACGAAAAATATGGGAATCACGTACAGATTTGAGCCGGTTCATGACAATATGAACCCCGAAGAGAAGAAGGTAAAAGGTTATTATCCGAGAGTTGTCAGCAATGGGACAATCGATAAAGAAATGATGTTCGACGCCATTTCGCGCGGCTCATCGCCACTCCGTGCAGAGTTGTCGCGTGCCTGGATGTTGATGGAAGATTTCATAGTCAATAAATTGCAGGATGGATATACCGTCAATCTGGATGGTTTCGGTTCGTTTTCCGTGTCGGCCCAAAGCCGTTTAGTAGAAAAGAAGAACGAGATACGTGCCGAATCGATCCGTGTCAAAGGAATGACCTTCCGCGCTTCGGAGGTCGTAAACAAGAAGTTGAAGCGTACGACGTTCGAGAGGGAAGCCAAGAAATAGCTCCATATCCTTGTATTTCGTGCAAAATATGCGTATCATTGCCTATGATTTCGTGCAAAACTTGGGCATTATTGCCTATGATTTCGTGCAAATGAATGATTAATCAATTGAAATACAGTGTATGAAGTATTTAAGGAGAACAATAGATGCGGAGCTGAAGAAATGGGCGGAAGCGGAGAGCCGTAAACCGTTGTTGTTGCGGGGAGCCAGGCAGGTTGGTAAATCTTCTGCCGTGAGGAATCTTGCACGGTCGTTTACTTATTTCTTAGAGGTCAATTTCGAGAGCGACAGGGAGGTGCATACTTTCTTTGAAGGGAATCTGGACCCGGCGGCCATTTGCGAGAAGTTGTCTCTTTATTATAATATTCCGGTCAGGCCGGGGGAAACGTTGTTGTTCTTCGATGAGATACAGGTGTGTCTTCCGGCAATCTCTTCCTTGCGCTTTTTTTATGAGAAATATGGCGAATTGCATCTGGTTGCGGCGGGCTCGTTGTTGGAGTTCGCCCTTTCTGATTTGCGCTCGTTTGCTGTCGGAAGGGTGAGGTCGCTGTTTATGTATCCGTTCTCGTTCGATGAGTTTTTGTGGGCAATGGGCGAAGAACGGTTGGCGGATGCTAAAAACAAGGCTGACTATGAGCATCCTTTGGCTGAGCCTTTCCATAATAAACTAAATGATTATTTGAAGAAGTTCCTGATTTTAGGCGGTATGCCGGAGGTCGTTTCCGAATATGCCTCTAATGGAGATATGCTGGAGTGTATGCGTATTCTGGATGACATAAAAGTGGCTTTCCGGGCTGATTTTGCGAAATATAAGGAGAAGGTGCCGACTTTGCGTATTCAGGAGGTTTTCGATTCGGCTGCGGAACAGGCTGGCGGCAAGTTTGTTTATGCACGGGCAAGCAGTGATAGTTCTTACCGGCAGGTGCGGGAAGCGGTCGAGCTGCTGGTTATGGCAGGGTTGCTGATTCCTGTTTACCGGTCTCCGGGAAACGGCATTCCTTTAGGGGCGGGAAGCGATCTGTCGCAGTTTAAATTACTGGTAATGGACATGGGATTGTTTCAGCGGATGTTGGGGCTTGCTATCCCGGCTTTGCTTGTGTCGGAAGACTGGGAGGTAGTCAATAAAGGGGCTTTGGCTGAATTGTTCGCCGGGTTGGAACTGGTGAAAAATGCCGGCCCTTATACACAGGCTCAATTGTTTTATTGGGCCAGGGAAGCGAAAGGCAGTAATGCGGAGGTGGACTATCTGGTTCAACAATCCGACCGCATTTGCCCGATCGAGATTAAGTCCGGAGTGAAAGGCTCCATGCGGAGCCTGTATGTCTATCTGGAAGAAAAGGGGCTTGATTATGGTATCCGCTCTTCGTTGGAAAACTTCTCTTCGTATGATAAAATCCGGGTCTGCCCTTTGTATGCATTAGGTAAGAAAATGTTTACCTAACCACCTCCTTACCGGTTCGTCGTAAAGTTTCAGACAGAGGTAAGCTAAAACGATGCTGCCTGCGTAGACTGCTATTGCCATGGGCCAGATTTCGGCGAAGGTGTAGAGTTCGTTGTCTATCAGCCAGGCGTAGAACAGGTACATGATCGGGTAGTGGACGGCGTAGAGAGGATAGGAGATGTCACCTAAGAATTTGCAAACCTGCGTGGACCGTTTGTCCGTCGTGCTGCCCGAAGCGCCTAACCAGACAAGGACCGGAAAAACAAGGATGATGCAGACCGCTTCGAAGAGCCCGTTGAGGCTGAAAGGGACGTCTGTCTTTAGGTAAGGTACGCAGAAAAGAAGGAGCAGGACGGCCGAGCAGATCCAGAAAGCGCCTCTCATCTTGAACGGTTTGAAGTTGCGGGATAACAACATTCCCAACGAGAAGGGGAAAAGCATACGCAAGGAACCGCCGAGGAAATTCACGCCGTCGAGCGTCCAGCCCACACCGATCATATCATATCCCGAAACATCGAAAAGAGCAAATCCAGCCAGCCCTGCGCCTAACAGGACGACGAACACGGTCAGGGCCTTGGTGGAAAGGCGGTGGATGAAGAGGGCGTAGAGGATGTTGCCGATATATTCGAAAAAGAGCGACCAGCTCGGGCCGTTGAGCGGGAACATCTCGCCGTTGCCACGCACCTCATATCTCGCACCGGGCAGGGCGGGGATGAAAAACATCGCGCAAAGTGCGGACAACATCATGGCCGAGACCGCCACGTGCTTGCCGTTCCACTGGACGGAACCTTGTATGAAGAAGGCTATCGCTCCTAAAATCACTCCCATGATGATCATCGGATGAAGACGGATCAGGCGTCGCTTGAAAAAGTTACCGGTCGTCATCGTTTTCCCCAAGCGGTCGTCGTAGGCGTAACCGATGACGAAGCCGGAGAGGATGAAGAAAAAGTCGACAGCCAGGTAGCCGTGGTTGATGGTTGTAATCGGAGTCCCTCCGGCGGCAAAGGAAAGGCCCTCGAAGATGTGGTAGAAGACAACCAGCAAAGCCGCCACCCCACGCAAGCCGTCGAGAAGCTCGTAATGGGGTTTGCTATCTGCAAAGGTGGCTGAAGGGATTACTGTTTCTGACATGGATGTTGATTTTGAATTAGATATTACTAATAGAGGGGTGTATCAAAACAGCCCTGTCCCCGCGCTTGACGCGGGGTCGCAAAAGAACAAGTATACTGCCGGTTCTAATGCGATCCCGCGTCAAGCGCGGGAACAAGGCCTTTATTTTTTAATTCTTAATTTTTAATTCTTAATTCCCTACAGCCATTCGCCCATGAACGCATCCATCTCTTCCGCATGCGCTTCGAGGCTCTGGAGGAGCTTGAACTGCGCTTTTGTGCGGATCAGGTTGTGTTTGGGGCTGTGGATCTTGTAGTACGTGTCGCCGTTGATGTAGTCGGTCAGGAAACGGACGGTCTGCATATAAGTCAACAGGCGGCCGCCGTACGGGAGCAGCTTGATCTCCGTCGGTGTCAGGAATGACTTGGCTTTCTCCATGTAGCCGCGCGTGTAGGCTTTGAAGATGTCCATGTTGACGTTGACGTTGTCCAGGTTCTCATCGTCTTCGGCGCCGGTGTTGGCTCCCGTGCGGATGAAGTCGCCTATGTCGGACAGGACGAAGCCTGGCATGACGGTGTCGAGGTCGATCACACACAAAACTTTGTCGGTCTCGGCGTCGAACATCATGTTATTGACTTTCGTGTCGCAATGGTTCGTACGTTTCTTCAGCTTGCCATCGCGGTAGAGGCGTTCCTGGATGCACATGGCTTCGGCGCGTTTCTCGATCTCGTCGATCAGGTCTTTCACTTCGTCCAGGCGGCCGGCGGCATTCGCTTTCACGGCGTCGTGGAACTGTTCGAGGCGGAACTCCATGTTATGGAAGTTGGGGATCGTTTCGCCCAGCGTGCCTTCCGGAATATCGGACAGCATGGACTGGAAGTCGCCGAACGCCTTGCCTGCTTCGTAAGACAGTTCGGGCGTCACCTCTTCGTAGCTCTTGCTGTTCGGGATGAACAGGCATACGCGCCAATAGCTGTCGCCGTCGAAATAGTACGGTTTGTTGTCTTTTGTCGGAAGGAAGGTCAGCACCTTGCGGTCGATGTCGCTTTCGCCTTTTTCCTCCAGTTTCTTACGGATATGTGAAGTCACGACCTGGATGTTGTTTTGCAACATGTCCACGTTGGTGAAGATCAGGTGGTTGATGCGTTGCAACACGTATTTGATTTCGCCTTTTTCGTTCGTTACTTTCAGCGTATCGTTGATGTGTCCGTTTCCGAATGGTTCTGCGGAAACAACTTTCTCTGTCAGCTGGAACTGGTCCAGGATGTTCAGTAATTGTTCTTTTGTTTTTGACATGGCATTAATATAATTCAACTATTTATCAGTACAAAAGTAAGAATATCTTTGTAAATACAAAAGGGAGGGCTGTTTCTTTGTTGGCGAATCTCATATAAATAAGAAAGGCCATCCCGTGAAGGACAGCCTTTCTTATAAGTCATGATTGAAATCAGGAACTAATATTTCTCAATTTTCAATTACTTTTTGTTGCGGTTACCATAACGGCTCATGAACTTATCAACACGTCCGGCAGTATCCACCAATTTAGCCTTACCAGTATAGAACGGGTGAGATGTGCTGGAGATTTCGACTTTTACCAACGGATAAGTAACGCCGTCGATTTCGATCGTTTCTTTTGCATTGATAGTAGAACGAGTGATAAATACATCATCGTTTGACATGTCCTTGAATACTACAGGACGATAGTTGTCAGGATGAATTCCTTTTTTCATTGCTTTGTATCTTATTTTAATTTATATTCTTATTACTTAGTCTGGTAACCGGTATTTTGGGTTGCAAAGGTATGGATTAGAGTTGAACTAACAAAGAAAATCCAACTATTTTTTCTCGGGAGCCTACTTTTGCGTTATTTTACATGTTCAAAAGCATAATGTTTACGGATAGTTATTATCTTTGTGCAAGATTTTCAATCATTAACGTAATAACATATACAACAATGGTAAATTACAAAGA
>URZO01000040.1 GCA_900552465.1 uncultured Parabacteroides sp.
TATCAAAGAAAATTCACACACCCCCTGCCCCCTCTCAAGAGGGGAAGGAGTTACCTTCGGTCGATATAAATACCCCGACAAATCATCATTTACCGTACCGCCGTCAACTCCAGCACCCGGCTTGCATATTCCCGCATCAGGAACAGTTCGACGCCTTCGTTCATCAGGAAGGAGCCGGAGAAGACCTGGCCTTCGATGTTGAGCGGGCGGCCGCCGGTCCGGTTCAACTCTTTGATCCGGTATTTCTTGTCCGGATCGAGTCCGGCCATGCGGAAGCGCGGTATAACCTGGTTGGCAAAATGTTCCAGCTTGTAAGCAAAGAAAACCGCTTTATCCTTTTCCTGGCTGCAATACATCAAAGAAGAAACGCCTTTCTTGTCATACGGGGAAATCAAACGGTACAGGTCGCCCATCTGGATAACCGGACGGATCTCTTTGTAGGATGCGATTGCATTCTTTGCAAATTCTTTCTCGCTGTCGGTCATACTCTTCGGTTGTATCTCCATGCCGAGACGTCCGGTCATAGCTACGTCGAAACGGAATTTCAACGGTAACACCCGGCCCGTCTGATGGTTGGGAGAAGCGCTCACATGCGAGGCCATTGCCACTGCCGGGAAGAAATAAGAGGTACCCCATTGCATATAAATACGTTGCAAAGCATCCGTGTTATCGCTTACCCAAAACTCATCGAAGTAAGGCATGATGCCATAGTTGGCACGTCCGCCGCCGCTTGCACAAGCCTGGATGGCCAGATCGGGATATTTGTCACGGATACGCTGGCATACCTTTGCCAGTCCGCGATGGAAATCGATGTACAGGTGCGATTGCTTGTCGCCCGTCAGGTAAGAAGAACCGTAATTGACGATGTTCATATTGGCATCCCATTTGATATAGGCTATTTCCGGATTGGCCGTCATCAGATTGTCCACTACGCCGAACATGAAATCCTGCACTTTCGGGTTGGATACGTCTAAGACCAGCTGCGTGCGTCCGCGTCCGGGACGTGCCGTCCGGTTCGGCGGGCAAACAATCCAGTCCGGATGTTTCTCATACAGTTCGCTATATATATTTGTCATTTCCGGCTCGATCCAGATACCGAATTTGATCCCGTGTTTTTTAGCGGCAGCAACAAGGTCGCCTACGCCGCCCGGCAGTTTGCTCTTGTCTACCACCCAGTCGCCCAAGGCAGCCGTGTCGTTGTTACGTTTGTATTTGTCGCCAAACCAACCGTCGTCCATCACAAACAGTTCGCCCCCCATCGAAGCGATATCGCCCATCATCTGGTCCATCACTTCCTGGTTGACTTTGAAATAAACACCTTCCCAGCTGTTCAGCAGGATGTCGTGTATTTTATTGCCATGTGCAATATGCGTATTGCGTCCCCAACGGTGGAAGTTGCGGCTGGCGCCACTCAGTCCTTCCCGGCTGTAGGTCAGAGCCAGTTCGGGAGTCCGGAACACCTCTTTCGGTTCGAGCCGGTAGGCCGAGGCATCTTCGTTGATCCCGGCAAAGAAGTCGTGATACCAGCTTCCTTCCGTGTCGAGACGGAGTTTATAGTTCCCGCTCCAACAGAGGGCGGCTCCGATCACACGGCCTTCGTTTTCCTGCGGCTTGCCGTCAAGCGAGATCATCACTTCGGAATGGCTGGTATGCGAGTTGCGCACGCCGTCTTTGTTTTTGATCACCATCATGCCCGGATGCAAGGGCTCGGTCGTGACGGTTCCTTCGGCTCCCCATGTCCCGTGCAGGTGGGAGATCCATACATCCCCCTGCCGGATCGGCAGGTAGCCGGAAGAAAAGAGGTTCAGTGTGACCGGCTTTTTCTCCTGGTGGGATATTTCCGACCAAGTCTCGATCACGTCTGTATTTTTGTAAGCCTTGTAAATGACCTTGACTTCGAAGGGATAGACTTTGTCTTTCATCGTCACGGTGGTCAGTTGGGCATCCGGCAGTTCCTGCTGGTCGACGCCGGTCACCACCATTTCGAGTGACATATTCCCATCCGGATGGGTGACCATCAGCGCACATTCGGCATCGCATCCGACACCGAAAACCGGATAGGCCGGCCGGTTCAGGGCTGTTCCCGAATGATAGACTTCGTCTACCTCTCCCGGCTGTATCTTGTCGCCATAGTAAATGATTTTTAACTCCTGGTCTTGCGGGGCCGACAACAGCAAAGATGTGTTCGGCGTCGATACCAATATGTCTTTTTCTCCGGCAAACAGTCCGGACGTTACGAACAGGCAACTGCTTAGCAGTAGCACTTTGGATATAAAATTCCTGTTTATCATAATATTAAGCTTTAAAATTAACGGCTTATACATCTTTCAAAGATAGTAATTTGCCGCCTATAAAAAAAGAAAAAATCAAGTTTCTGTATCACTCTATCACTGTTTGCTGTTAAGTGGCTGTATTTTAGTGCGGTAAGGAATGATAGATGCCGTTTTTATCTATCACTCCTCTATCACCTCTCTATCACTGTTTTTCTTTAGCCTTATCCCTTGTTTTATGCTTCAATGACCTGATACTGATTGCCTTTGCTTGTTCTTCTGGTCGGGATATCATGCTTTTTCAGGATTCGCCCGAAGTTGCATATAATGCCTTTTGTGTAGTTAAAATCGCGGTTTTTCCGCTTGATTCGCTCCAAAATCTCGATTGCCAGCAGGAATTCGCCTGTTTCCCTCTCTTTCGGGATGCGGAAATACTGCATGAAGAGTTGTTCTTCCGGCGGTATCTGCTGGAATTGCAGATTGTCGGCAGCTATTGCCGCCTCTTCTTCATGTGTAAACCAGTAACGCTCTTCTCTGGCAAGCGCTTCGATAGCCTGGGCGTACAGTTGCTCGTAGTCGACAGGTTGCAGGTAGTCGATCGTCCCGTTCACCTCCACGCAGATGAACCGCCGACTACCGGTCGGGTCCGTCAGGATGTCGAAGTTGTTGCAGGTTGCGATGAACGTGGCATAGCGGCGCAAGTTCCGGTTGGACGACTGATGAGGCAGGCGGGTGTTCACGGTCGCTTTCTGGAGGATATGTTTCAGATAGCTTTGCTGGGCATTTTTTATGGAATCGAACTCGTCTATGTTGATCAGCGCATACCGGTGGAGCGCCAGTTCCGTGTCACGCCGTTTGCTGAAATCGGTACTGTCGGTGTAGAACGGACGCAATTCCGGCGGGAGGATATTCAGGCAATAGGTCGATTTGCCGCATCCCTGGTCGCCGACAAGCAACGGGGTGGCGCTGTTGCCATGCTCCTGGTCCAGCCCTAACCAATGGGCTACCATGCTGAGGAACCAGCGGTAGAAACGGTCCGCCCACTGTTTGTTGTTGCAGGGAACCCGCCTGGCCAGCGCGCGGATATGGTCGTCCCCGTCCCATTCGGGCAGATTGCCAAGGTACTCCTCGATCGGGTGGAAAGAACTGATGCTGTTGGAATAGACGTAGCGCTCGATGTCTTTATCCCAGACGTTCAGTCCCTCTTTATGCGCCTCCGTGCAGATCGAGTTGCGCGCTTCGCGGCTGAAAGGATTGAAGGTGAAGCGTATCAGCGACTTGTCGCGGTATTCCACATCGCCGCTCATCTCGTTACGGCGTATTTCGTAGCGGCGTTCCATAAACTCTTCCAGTTGCAGGGTGAGCGACATGATTTCCGGGACAGGCGATTTCCCGTTTATCGCTTTTTTCAGCAGATAGACCGAACGGAATATAGCCCGTATCTCCATTTCGAGCGGAGCCAGTTCGCTATAGAGCAGTGTGCACTGGACGGCGTCTTCTTCGGGAATGCCTGCGCTATGGCAGTTCTGCGCCAGGAAGGTAAACAGCCCTTCCAGGTCGTCTTCTTTGACCGGTTCCACTTTTCGGATGGCCTCTACCATCGCTACGCTGTAGAGGGTGGCGATCCGGTAGTTGCGTGTCATACCCGGCATCAGCCGTTCCAACGGATTGGCCGGCCCTTCGGGGATGACCTGTACCTGGTCTATGTCGGGCTTCTGCTTCGGCTGTTCGATGCGGATCGCTACGGCGTCGGGATTGTAGCCCAACTCCGGATCGAAACTCATCCGGCATCCGCGACGGATATCCGGTTCTTTCAGCTCGATGCTCCGTCCTAACTGCGGTTGATAGTAGCGTACTGCCGTCAGATAGGCCTGTGTATGAAAGCGTTCGATCTGCTCTTTCGACTTAGGTAGACGCCCGTCCGGCAAGGTGAACGGAATTACGATTTTCACGCTTCTTTCGCCCGCCCCGATAAAAGCCAGCAGCGTTTGCGGCATCTCCATCGCTTCCCTGCGGATTTCAACCGCTTCCTCAAGGCACGACAGATGGTTCACTTCGATCAAAACCAATCCGCTGTATGCCCGTAAAGGCCGGTGCGGTTCTTCTGTTTTCTTGAAAGTTCCGCTGAATACGATCACAGGCAGTTTCTGTACGTAGGCATTTTGCTTGCCGGGCAATGTGTAACGGATGTTATTACGCATCGTACTGACCGGCCGGCTCAGCGTCTCTTTCTGCAACGCTTCTTGCAGCTTTTCCATTTCAAGGGAACGCATCACCAGTCCCCCTTTTTCATATCGATATAAAGTTACTTTCATAGCCGCTCGAACCGTATCTCTTTCATAAACTCTTTCATTCTTGGATCGGCTTTGATACACAGGCGTTTTGCCTTTACCCGGTGGGGAGTGCAGTCCTTCGGATTTTCATATCCTTCACTGCCGGCCGACAGAAACAGGGTCCCGATCCCATGCAGGTTGACCGTGTATCCCATCTCCAACTGGGTTTGGATTTCCTGTTCCAATTCGGTTATAGCGGCCAACACATCCCCGCGTGTAAGCGAACAGCGGGTGGATATGTATTCAGCCAACTGTTCGGTTGAAACCTGCCCGGCTGTTACCGGGACGCCATAATAGCGGACTTTTTCAATCATTCCGCTTTTGTCCACTTTGGGACGTACAACATAAGCATGCGACATAAGCAATGTTTTTTAATAAAATCAATAAGGAAAACCGAGAGAAGTGCCTGATTAACTTTCTTTACATCCGGATTCACATTTTGTTACACCCGGATGAAGGTGGTCTATACATGAGGGTGAATGGGTTGGAAACATCCGGATGTACCTGACTTTAAGTCCTTACAAAGATAATGAAAAGATATAGCCAAAGCAAGAAAATCAAGGGATATTTATGAAAAAAGTTGCTTTTGTTTTGCTTGTTGTAGTTCAGGTTTCAGGCCGCGATAGCGGGTAGTGCCTGTATGGGGAGGTGATAGAGAGGTGATAGACAAGTGATAGATAAAAAGGGGGATCTATCACTTGTTAGAATTTTGATTTCCAGGATATTAGCTGTTTTTAGTGATAGAGTGATAGAGGAATTGGAAAAAATAGTTTTTGAAAAGGTGTCTACTCAAGAACCGATAAACTGGTTGACGACGTACTTATGAGATCTGCAGAGAACAAAAAGCCTTGCTAATTTCATTATTTTATTACTATAGACCTCCGACTTATAATCCAAGCTCCAACTGATTTTTGACCAGTTTATAATAGACCCCTTTGCGTAGCGTCAGTTCGGCATGAGTACCTTCTTCCACAATTTGACCGTGATCCAGTACTACAATTTTATCGGCATCTTTTACCGTACTGAGTCGATGGGCGACAATTATAACGGTCCGGCCTTTGTAAAAAGATTGCAAATGTTCCAATATTCCCTTTTCATTGTTGGCATCGAGAGCGTTGGTTGCTTCATCCAGAAAAATAAACTTCGGATTTTTGTAGACAGCGCGTGCGATCAGGATGCGTTGCCGTTGTCCCTGGCTGACTCCGTTCCCTTCAATACCGATTGTCGTATTGTATTTTAGAGGAAGGGATTCTATATAATCTTTGATATTGGCTACGGAAACAGCGTGTTGTAACCGCTCTTGATCGATAGTATGCTGGCCAACCGCTATGTTTTCGGTTATTGTATCGGAAAAGATATATCCGTCTTGCATAACCGCTCCGGTTTTTTCTCTCCATAGATGTGGATTAATGGTGTCTAAAGGAAGATTACCGATGCGAATATCTCCTTTTTGCGGAGAGTAAAAGCCAAGCAGCAGTTTGATTAATGTCGTTTTGCCACTTCCGCTTGCTCCGACAATCGCAGTCACTTTCTTTTCCGGTATGGTCAGATTGATGTCTGCCAATACATTATCTTCTTCCTGTCCGCTATAACTGAAGTGAAGATGATTGATCTGAATAGTCTGGTCTTCCGGCAGTTTGTTGGCCTTTGTGGAAATATCCTGTTCTTCGTCTTTTTGCTGATGGATTTCATTTAGCCGTTCCAGACTGATTTGTGCATCCTGAAAAGCACGGACAAAACTGATAAATTGCTCGATAGGAGCATTTAGTTGTCCTACGATATAAGTGATAGACATCATCATCCCCAAAGTCATCTCTCCCGATACAACGGTACGGGCCGCCATGAATGTAATCAGAATGTTGGTAGTCTGATTAAAAAACGCAGAACCTAATTTCTGGTATTGTTCGACTTTCAAACTTTGCAGGCTTATTCTGAAAAGTTTGATTTGTATCTGTTTCCATTTCCAACGCTTTTGATCTTCGCTGTTGTTCAGTTTTATTTCCTGCATGCCTGTAATCAATTGGTAGAGGTTGCTCTGTTCACCTGCTGCCTGTGCAAAACGTTTAATATCCAACTCTCTACGATATTTCATAAAGAAGAGGATCCAGATAACGTATAAACTGTTGCCTGCGACAAATAGTGCGAATACAATCAGATTATAATACGCCAATACAAAACTGAAAACAATGAAATTGACCAGAGAGAAGAACGTTGTAAGCGATGATCCGGTAAGAAACGATTCTATTCGGGAATGATCGCCTATCCGTTGCATGATGTCTCCAATCTTTTTGGTATCAAAGAAGTGGAGAGGCAGTCGGGTCAGTTTGGCTAAAAAGTCGGATATAAGGGTGATGTTTATTTTTGTGTTGGTATATAGAAGGATACGGTTACGGACAAAATCGACTGATAGTCCGCCGAGAAATATCAGTAGTTGTGCTATTAAAATAAGAGTGATGAGGTTTAGATTGCTGTTTTTTATACCTTTATCGACTAATGCCTGGGTTAGAAACGGTACGATTAGCTGTAATCCGCTAGCAACAAGCATTCCGGCAACAAGCTGGAATAGTTCTTTTTTATAGGGAGTCAGGTATTTAAAAAAGAAACTTAGTCGTTGTTTACTATCAGCATGCCCTTTTGACATTTTGTAGAATTCGGGAGATGGTTCCAAGAGCAGAGCTAACCCGGCTTCTTTTCCTCCTACCTCTGTATTGATCCAGCATCTGGAAAATTCTTCTTCTGTATAGATGACAGGAGTTAAAGTTCCGGGGTCTGCAATATGGAAAAGGTTAATGCCTTTTTTCTTTTCTATTTTATGGCATACAACAAAATGATTTTTATTCCAATGGAGTATACAAGGTAACGGACACTCGTCGATTAATTGCGTTACCGTAATTCTTACTCCGAGTGTCCGAAAACCGATAGATTCAGCTGCATTGATGATTCCCTCCATCGATACTCCTTCTCTGGATATGTAAGCCCGTTCTCGCAGAAATTGCATAGAATAACTACCTCCGTAGTATTTTGCAATCATACGAAGACAGGTGGGACCACAATCCATTGAGTCGAGTTGTCGGTAGCGAGGAAATGACATAAATACATTAAGACTCGCTTGACTTAACAAGAACCGTTACAAACACAGCAAGAAGGTTTGTCATAAGGACCACAGATATGCTGTAGTTCTGCACAACTATTTGCACCTGTTACTATTACGCTGCTTCCACACCGTACATAGCACTGATAGCCTCCTAATACTTCTTTTCTCTCTTCTTTAGAAAGAATGTTTTCTTGTTGAAGATTTAACTTCATGAATTCAACTTTTTTCATAATATATAAATTAAAAAGTTTGTAAAGCTCTATAACTGGAGCTTTTTCAGTATCGTAACTGACCCGTTTACGATTTGGGATTTTTGCAAAAATATTTTTAAACTATAGGTAATTCGTCTTCAATAAAATACCGTATATCTTTTAGACCTAATTCTGATGCCATTCGTTTTCCGTTAATAAATAATGCTGGAGTATGACTGATTTGAAGCTCTTTTCCAATATTCAAGTAACGGTTTAGTACTTCTTCCGAAATAGAATTATTTATTGGGAACTGTTTGGCCCATTCATTATAATCCATGGATTTAAACCAATCTAATAAAGCAGCCATTGTCTCTTGAGGATTATGCTTTTGTGCAAATGACAGTAAATGTGTAATAATTCGGTTACATCTTTCCCGATCACTTTTCTTGGATATAAATAGAACCTGGAATTGCAATCCTGTCTCATATATATTCAATAATTGGGCTATTTTCCTCATTGAATCTCCACAAGGCGAACAATAAGGATTCATCACTTCTGTAATTAGTAGCTCTGCATTTTTATCTCCTAATAAGATTTCATTTTCCTGATGTCCTACATCTTCTTTCGGAAGATATTGAACCAGACTTCGGATTCGCTCCGGACTACGGAGTAACCGGGAATATTGATATTGATAATTCTCAAATGAATTCTTATTTTGAATCTGTTTTTTCAGGATAAACCAACCGCCGGAAATGAATAATCCTGTACCCAATAGTCCGATCAGACTGCTTATGGATATTTGTTTGATTAGGGAAACTGTATAAATACCGGCAAAGTAGTAGACTAAAATATCGAGTACCAGCATAATCATTACGCTTAAACATAATGGGCAGAATACTTTTAGTTTAAATGTCTGATATAAAATGGAAACAATGATGAAAGGAATACATAGTAAGGCTATACCTGCCAATACATGTATCTTTCCCGACAACTGAAAAAGGATAGTTGTGGTAAAATAGATCAATCCTAAATCCGCAAGTTTGATATTTTGTGTAATAGATGACATTCTGGAATGGGTTACTTTTTCACATCCGTTTCCGGTACTGATGGAACATAATTTTTCTGTTGCAGCTATTTTAAAGCCCAACTCCATTGCTATCAATAAGAGGGAAAAGATAAGACCGCCGATTTTTGGTATTAGGGAATAGATAGTGGATGGTTCGGCAATATGGACTATACTGTACCCTATAAGTATACATATGAAACCGACAATCATAATAAGCCGCAGGTTACGACTGCGTTTTGTGACTTCATTATGATATTCAAAATCTTCTTCAGCCTCTTCTTTTTCGATTTGTAACAAAACAGCAACTTCAGCCCATTGGGAAAGAAAGGTATCAACAGAATCTGATTTTCCATCCGAATAAGTTACGTTTTTTTTATTGATCTCTTTTATCCATAGTAAATTATCTCCTTCTTCGTCTTTTAGCAGAACGATAATATTTGCTTCTGTTAGGGCATCTTTCAGTTGTTCAAAATTGATTCTGACAACTGTATTAGGAATGTCCAGATCGGTTAGGTAATCGGTAACTGTTTGTATACTTGGATAAAAAGGATGCTGTAATAATTGTCTTTTTACACCTTCTAATGTAATATGGAATCCCTTATTAGATAACTCTTTATATACTGTTTTGTAGAAATTGTCAAATCTCATGATCGTTATATGATTATATTGTTTGATATAAAGTTTGCATTTTCTCTTTCATACAGTCTAACGAATAGACTGCTTCGTATTGCTGTCGGCACTTTTTTCTCAATGCCTCTTCGTCTTTGTTCTTGATAGCCAGTGATAATAGCTGATAACATGCATCTATATCAAAGGTTACTTTGTCTTGATTTTCAATCGTCTTTATTTTATATCCGTTTACTCTGTCAGAGACCATCTCGTCTAATCCGGTGGAATCGCTGGCAATAATAGGAATCCCGTGCATCATCATTTCGATTGCGACGAAACTGCATTGTTCATGTTTGGACAGCATGACGCCGACATCCGCTATCTGATAGAATTGGTATAGTTCTTGTTTTGATAGTTTTCCGGTGAACAGTATTTTCCCCCAATCTTCTTTACATTCCTGTAAGCACTTGGAGTATTCTCCGTCACCGATAATAATAAGACGGCAATCATCCCTTTCTTGAAGTAACTTTTTAAAAGCCTGTATCAGGTAATCAACCCCTTTAATTTCATCTAATCTTCCTACGGACAATATAATTTTCTCGTCCGGACTGAGGTATAGTCTCTTTTTGAATGCTTTTTTCTCATCCAGTGTCAGAAATATTGTTTCATCTTTTAATCCATTATAGATTAATGATAGTTTGTTCTCTGGAATCTGGTAATCTGAAATCAGAAGATTCTTGGCATATTGAGCCAAACAGATAATATGATCTGCACTTTTCAGGAAAGCGACATCTTGTTTATATGTTGTCAGGGTCTCCTTTTCTACTGTTTCAGTCAGTTCATTCGAATTTTTATATATAATCTCCCTGAAGAACTGCGTGTTTCCATTTAGAGGAAAACACCAGTTGAAATAGTGGATACCCAATATAATTTTACAATTCGGCCAATATTCTCTTAATAAAGTAAACATTTTCTCGTACCGGAAATGATTAAAATGGAATATAATCTTGTTTTCAGGATCGATGAAATCGGATAGCAGGTAGACACTATTGATAAAATAGGTCTCATCACATTTGCCTTCCGTATATTTTAGTTGATTACGGGGTATGTAGAATTCCCGTATATTGTTGTTCTGTATAATGGTAAATTCGGGTTTGTCCGAATAGTAATTGACAATATTGATTTGGAACTCATTATCCAAACAGGCAATAAGTTGCTGTATATAAGTTCCGATGCCATATATGGCAGCCCGGCTTATTTCGTTGAAAATGAATAGTTGTATCATGACAGTATATTTTTAAGTCCGATACCGGCACTTCCGTTTTTTAATCCGAAAGGTAAATAGATAAACTCTTCATCCATCATAGGAACGGATGAAAGTATAATATTGGGTAACAGTTTGTTGACTGTGAATTTGATGTCTTCGTGTTTTATCCAGTTCATAAATAACGAACTGAAATGGCCTAAATCGGTTTGTTGCGTGCATTCCGCTTGGGCCACCTTATGCCAGCTCTCTAAATAGGATGGGGTAAAAGGGATATCTTCTTTTTTTCTTTTTGGTGAAAATAATCGGGTTATTATATAGAAGAGTATACCGGCAGCTCCAGTTTCAAAGCTCTTATCGCAGAGATATAAGGGATCGCGTTCCATTATTTTAGCATCGATCCCTGCAAGAACTTCATTGGAGTTTCCTTCTAAAAAGTTGTTCTGAAGGAGATATTCCATACTCCAACCGATACCGCACAGTCCATTTTTGAAGTTGATGGGAGTCTCCGTATGGATTTCTGCGTAAATCTCGTCTAATAATTTCCCCGCAAAATCATCGTAAATTTTCTTTTGAGCATACCGTGCGAAGTGGGCGAAGAAAATTAGAATTCCCATTTTTCCGTCGTATAGACCAAGATTATCAGTGTAGCTGCTATTTATTATTAGGTGGCGGGCTATGCGGAAGATATTATCATCTTTATTAGAGAAACATTTATTCATATAAACCATATTTTAAGATTAATTGGGGCAGAGAAATTTCCCTGCCCCTTGTTTATAATATCGGCTAACCGGTTTTATTCGAAACCAGGGTTCTGCAGCACTGCCGGATTACGCAATGTTTCTTCCAGTTTGATAGGAGCGAAGTACATCTTGTTATCCCACTTACGTTTCTCAATGTAATTCAGGTTGAGGACAGTCCAGGTATAGTCGTATACCGTTTCGTCATGCAAATAAGGCAATGTTGCGGTCTTGCCCGGTTTCAGACGACCGATAATCGTAACACCCGTCAACTTCTTGTTGCCTGATTCCGGAGCAGTCATCCAACGGCGCAGGTCGTAGTAACGGGAATGTTCGTAAGCCAGTTCGACGCGGCGTTCATGGCGCAGGAAGTCACGCAAGTCGTTTTGGTTGAAAGCCTTTCCACGGACAGTCAAAGTTGCCTTTGTGTCCGGACGTCCGATACGGGAACGGATGGCATCCAGGTAGGTGACTGCTTCATCCAGTTTGTTCAGCTCAATGCAGGCCTCGGCAGCAATCAGGTACATTTCGGCCAAACGAATGTAGGGCATCGGGTTGGTCTGGTAATTATGTTCGGTAGCAGCTACCGTACCGTCAATTAATTTCCGTTCCAGATAGCCGGTGTATGTTCCGTTCCAGTTTTCGATATTGGACATACGGGTATCTACACCTACCATACCATTGAATTTTTGCTTTTTGATGGCATTGTTATCATCGTCCACTGATTGTATCGCGTCGACTTCCGAGCCGCCACTGCTCAATTCGTAGTAGCCGAATTGCAGGTTACCCAGCGGAGTCGCGTCGAACACGGCTCCATCAGCAGCTCTGGGGCGTCCCCATTCTGCTCCGTCGTAACCTATCGTTGCATAGAAACGCGGTTCACGGTTCAAATATGGATTTACAGTCGTTTCTTCACCGGCATTCAGGAAGGTTGTCGGGACTTTTCCGTCTTCCATCTCGAACGCCATAGCCAAATTATGTGTCGGAGCTGTTCCGGCCCAGTTGTGGTATCCATTCGGACCATGCAACAGGGCTACGCGGTTACGAACCCAGTTGTCTGCATCCTTATCTTTGTTGATGTACTGTTTGGACCAGATTGTCTCTTCGTTGTTCGAAATAATGATGTTGTGGAATTTTTCTCCGATTTCCTTGATTGTAGCCGCATTACAGTCGATCAGCGAGTAGTTGCCGTCATTGATTACATCTTTAGCGGCATCCAATGCTTGCTGGTACAAAGCCTGGCGGTCGCCGGTGTATTGGTTGCATGCCAGCGTATTGACAGAACGGTCTGCGAACAGCGGACTGGCAACATGCAGTAATAAACGGGCTTTCAATGCTTTGGCTGCCCCACGGGTCGCACGGCCAAAGTTTGTACCGGTCTGTTGTTCCGGCAATAAGCTGACGGCTTGTTCGATATCTTTCAGGATGAAATCCATTACTTCGGCTACACTGGAACGTGGCAGGCTCATTTCGGAAGCCTCTTCGATGCTGTACACATGGTCAACGATAGGCACACCGCCGAAACCACGGAGCATTTCCGTGTAGATATAGGCCCGGAGGAAATAGGTTTCCCCTTTCAGTATATTTAAGTCAACACCTGTTTTTTCGGGTACGTTGTCTATATTCTCCAATACCAGATTGGCACGATAGATTGCTTGGTACTGTTTGCTCCATTTGAATGGACAGTCGTCACGATCGTATGCTCCCAGGTTACTGGGCGAAACGGTCGCTTCGTTGATATCACGGCATCCATACACGTGTGTAAAGAATGCATCGTCTGTCCATGCAGCGGGGTTTACCTCTTGTGCGATGTCACACACATACGAGTAGACATCATTGACAACCGTTCTGGTCAGATCGGCATCCGCCCAAACGGCTGCTTCATCATACTGGTCTTCCGGTGTCAGATCCATGAAGTCTGAACAAGCGCTGAACGAAAGTGTCAGCCCGGCTGCTGCCGAAAGGCATATATATTTTAGTTTCGTCTTCATAATTATTACGTTTTAAAATGTTGCTTGAACTCCAAAGTTGATGATTTTTCTCAAAGGATAATCCCCTAAGTCTTTACTACGCTGTTCCGGGTCGGCATCGTTTACACCGTCGATGGTCAACAGGTTACTGCCGTTTGCATAGAGGCGCAGATTGGAAATACCCGCTTTCTTCAGCCCTTCGAGACGGAAGGTGTAGCCTAACTCGATGTTTTTCAGACGCAGGTAATCTGCGTTTCTCAGGAAGTAGGTGTTATCGTTGTTGATCCAATACTGGTTTTCACGGTCCCAGGTACGGGGTCCTTCCGAGTATGGATTCTCCGGTGTCCAACGTTTGTCGAAGTCACTCTTCAGGAAGTTACCGATCAAACCGGACCAAGTCTCGATGTACACCTGGGCACCTGTTGCACCCTGCCATAACATCATCAAGTCCCAACCCTTCCATCTTGCTGTCAGTGTCAGACCGGCCACGAATCTCGGTTCCTGGTTCTTCTCCGGACGGACACGGTCCAAACCGTCGATTTTACCGTCGCCGTTCATATCTTTGAAACGGATATCACCCGGAACGGTGTTGTCTGAATACAACAGACCTTTTGCCCGTGCTTCATCTACTTCTGCCTGGGTATGGAAGATACCGTCTGCTACATAGAACAACAGATCGCGGCTACCTACCGGTCTGCCTGTTGAGAACTGGTATTCAGGAACATTCTGCACTTCATCCCAGAAAGTAATTTTGTTTCTTGCATACGTCATGTTCAGAGATGCTCCGTATTCAACTTCACCGATTTTATCCTGCCAACTGACCAAAGATTCGAAACCGCGGTTTTTCATTTCACCTAAGTTCTCACGCGGCAACGTGATACCGGTAATTTCTGGCAGGGATGCGTTACGGGAGATCAGCATATTCGTACGTTTGTGATAGAATACGTCCGTTTCCCAGCTTAAGCGGTTCTGCAGGAATTTGAAGTCCAAACCGAGGTTGTAAGTCGTACCGACTTCCCACGTGATATTCGGATTCGGGGTACGGCTCGGATACAGACGTTTGTTTTCAGCGCCACCGAATACGGTACCGTTACCGTTGAATGCGTATGTTGTCAGATACTGGATAGAGTGGTCGTAGTTGTTACTTGCATCCACAAGGGCATCGTTACCGGTTTGTGAGACAGAACCACGCAGTTTGAAGTAGTCGATGAAGCGGACATTTTCTTTCCACCATCCCTCTTCGGATGCGCGCCATGCAACAGAGACGCCAGGGAAGAAACCGTAACGTTCATTTTTCGGGAATCGGTAAGAACCGTCAGCACGCCAAACGAATTCGAGCAGATAACGTTCCATATAGTTGTAAGATACACGACCGAAATAGTTCAGACGAGTCTCTTTCCATGAGTAACCGTTTGCCATCTGGCCATCTTGGCCACCTAAGTTCAGTTCCGGTTTTGCATCGGAGATGAACCCCTGGCGATAGGCGAATGTCTCTTCATATTGTTTCTTTTGGGCTTCCATACCGAATGTTATACCGAATGTATGTTGTCCGAATGTGCGGTTGTAGTCGATCAGGCCGTTAACCATCCAGCCGAGTTGCTCGGTGTGTTTACGTTCCAGAGTCGGAGCATCCATCCACTGCTTGGAGGCACTCAATCCGGAGCTGTCTTCGTTTACACCGTCCCAAGAATACAGGTAAACAGGTTTTTCCATTTTTCTGCGATTCATGAAATGGATATCATAAGATGCATTACCACGTAATGTCAGACCTTCGATCCAGGGTATTTTGACGTTTACGGCCAGGTTGTTTTGGATATACTGGTCTTTATAGTGGTCGAAACCGGCCAGGTCTGTACTGGTTACAGCCGGATTGTCACCACGTTCGATAGCCGGTCCGGGTTCTCCTGTCGGCCACCATGCCGGTTGGTCCGGACGGGTACGACGTGCATTACCGAAGATATCGCCGGCACCTTTAGCCGGATATTTGGTGTCTTGCAGACGGGCTGTTATTCCGAGCTGGAAGTCTACATATTGGCTGGTTTTGACGTCTAAGTTCGTACGCAAGCTGTACTGGTCGTAGCGGTTAGCGGAGTTTTTGTACAGACCGTCTTCACCGTTTGCGCCGAAGTTGGCATAATACTTAACCTTGTCCGTACCGCCGGATACGCCTATATCAGCCCGATACAGCGGAGAAGCTGTTTTGACAATTTCGTCGAACCAGTCGGTATCCGGGTATTTCCACGGGTCAGCGTGTGTACGGAATCCTTCGAGCTGTTCTTCGGAGAAAGAACCCGGAAGCACTTCGTTCAACATCGTGGCATATTCGTATGAATTAGCCATCTTCGGTATGCGGGTCGGTTGCGAAAAACCTGCGCTTGCATTGAATGAAACAACTGGCTTGCCTTCCTTACCGCGCTTGGTGGTAATCAAGACTACACCGTTGGCAGCACGGGCACCGTAGATAGCAGCGGCGGCGTCTTTCAAAACGGAGATAGATTCGATTTCCGTCGGGTTCAAACGGTTCATACCACCGTCACGGTCGGGCACACCGTCGATAACAATCAACGGGTCATTACTACCTAAAGAGTTTGTACCGCGGATGCGGATTGTCGTTCCGCCACCACCCGGTTCGTCAGCAGTCTGGAACCCGATGACACCCGGCATACGACCGACAATACTGTTTGACAGGTTGGTTGTCGGAGAAGCCTTTAGTTCTTCACCGGATACACTGGCCACAGAACCAGTAACGGTTACTTTTTTCTGTACACCGTAACCGACTACTACGACCTCTTCCAGTCTTTGTGTGTCTTCTTTTAGCGTTACATTGATCGATGATTGATTACCGACTGCAATTTCTTGTGTTTGATAGCCGATATAAGAAAAAACGACAGTAGAATTGGAGGGTACCTCCAGCGTATAATTACCGTCGATATCGGTAATTATACCGATTGTAGTCCCTTTTACTGAAACGTTAACACCGATGAGGGGTTCACCGGTCGCATCCACAACAGTACCTCTGATGGTTTTTTGCTGTGCGAACGCCGTCGCTGTAAACATGACGCAAAGCAAAAAGCAGCCAAGCGTCCTAAAAAGATGGTTTAAAGAATATCTTTCCATGTTTTTGTGATATTAAATGAATATAAGGTTAAAAACATTCTGGATAATGACTTATCCGTTTGGTAAATAAATGATAGAACTATGTTCTCATAGGCAATAATTGTTTAATTAGACATGTATGTGTGAATGATAATTGTATGAAAGAATCTTTACCTGGTCGCATAAAACTTAATTTTTAGGTTAACATTTAAAAACTTAAATCCGGAACAAATGTGAGCAAAAAGCTAGTAGTATCAAAATAAATGTATAAAAATGTTTATGTTTGCAATTCTTTATTGCGGGTTGTAATTACCGATATCGATAGGTTTAAGTTAGTAAAGATTGTATTTTAAGCGTGTTATGGTTTGTCTGGTGGATTGTGTTGTTTTATGTTTTGCAATAAAACATAAAATTCCGGAATGTGGTTCGGACTCGGTTATGATTTAAATTTAATTTAAATATTTGTATTTAAGGATGATGGTTAACTGTTTTATTGTTACAAGCACTCCGTGACATCAGCGGAAAAATAGAACGTACAGCTCGGGTTATCGAGCAGACCCTCTGAAGATCTTGACAAGTTTACAGAGAATAAAATCCCGACTGACTTCACTATCAGCCGGGATTTTTAGGTTGATAAAAGAGAAAGTGAGGAAGAATCAGTCTCCTCACTTTCTTTATTAAAAATTATTCCATTCCCGGATTCTGAACCAGTAATTCATTACGATTGATTTCGTCACGTTTGATTGGTGCGAAATACATCTTATCTTTCCATTTACGATCTTCACGGAATTTCAGACTTTGGATGTAGTAATGATAATCCCATGTGTCTTCGTTGTGGATATATGGTTTGTTGGCGGTTTTGCCAGGTTTCAACCTTGCAAAGACAAGGACTCCGGTCAGCTCCTTGTTGTTTGTTTCCGGGGCGATCATCCAACGGCGAACATCAAAATAGCGGAAACCTTCGTAAGCAAATTCAACGCGGCGTTCATGGCGGACAAATTCACGCATATCAGCTTGGTTGAATGCTTTTCCTTGGGCTGTCAGAGCTTCTTTTGTCGGCTTAATATCGATACGTCCACGAAGGGCATCCAGATATTTGACTGCGCCTTCCAAGTCATTCAATTCAACACATGCTTCTGCTGCAATCATATACATTTCAGCTAAACGTAAAAATGTCCAAGGCACTGTTTGAGGATAATTTTGTCCGTCAACAGTCGGATCAATCAGCTTACGTTCATAATAACCTGTCCAAGAACCGTTCCAGTCTTCGATCGGGCCTTTACGTGTATCGATACCGTTCATGCCTTTAAAAGTCACTTTGTTACCGTTGGGCAAGCTGATTTCTATGGTGGCATCTCCGTCTGTCACTTCATAATAACCGCATTGCAGGCGTCCCAGTGGTGTCGGATCCAAGCCTTTGGCATCAGCAGGGCGAGGACGTCCCCATTCGTTACCGTCAGTACCTACAGTCGCATAGAAACGTGGTTCACGGCCATTATAAGGATTGCCTATTTGATTGTCTCCCGGCTTTGTCATACCTGTACCGATTGTTCCGTCTTCATATTCGAATGCCATTACCAAATCCTGTGTCGGTGTTGTTCCTGACCAGTTGTGGTAACCGTTCGGGCCGTGTTGCAAAGGAATCCAGTTACGGTCGATACCTGTCATTGACAGCATACCGAACTGGCGTGTCCAAATTTGTTCCTTGTTGTTTGTTGTAATAATCTTATTCCATTTAGTAGCCCTTTCAGTATTGATACCTCCGCGGCAATCCAGCAATTCGTACAATCCGCTATTGATAACTTCGTCTGCGGCAGCTTTTGCTTGGCGATATAGTTCAGCCCTGTCGCCGTCGTATTGGTTGCAGGCCAATGTGTTGACTGTACGATCTGCGTACAAAGGACTGGCTACATGTAATAGAACTCTTGCTTTTAGTGCGGTCGCTGCATATTTGGTGGCACGTCCGAGATTAGCATCTGAAACCGTTTCCGGTAAATTAGCTTCAGCTAATTTACAATCTTCTAAAATGAATTCCAGACATTCCTTGATTGTATTACGCGGTTGCTTCATCGCTTCCACATCGTTCATGTCGGCAACGGCTTCGGATATCAAAGGTACTCCTCCGAATCCTCTCATTAATTCGGTATATAACCATGCACGAAGAAAATGTGCTTCACCTTTGATCTGGTTCAGATCGTATTTGTCATCATGTGGAACATTGCCGATGTTTTTGATGATCAAGTTGGCATACCGGATGCCTTTATACCGGTCTGACCATCTGAATGGGCAGTTCCCATTATCAAACCATTGGACATCGCTCTCGGAAATGTTTGCTTCATTTACGGCGATTTGTCCGTAGTTATGAGTGAAATAAGCGTCATCAGTCAAACCGTCTGTCGTATGTTCTTTTGCTCCGTCTTTTACATACGTATATACTTGATTTACGAGAGCTTGAGTCAATCCGGCAGAACTAAATACTTCTTCTTCTTCATATTCGTTACTTGGAGAAACATCCATAAAGTCCGAACAAGAACTTAAAGATATCGTAGATCCAAACGCTAAAGCGAATAATATGTTTTTAATATTTTTCATAATGTCTTAAATTTAGAATGTAATAGTCGCACCAAAGTTTATTACGCGTCTTTGCGGATATTCACGACCCGTGTCGTTTGCTTCCGGATCCTGTACCTTGACGCCGTCGATTGTGAACAGATTGGTTGCATTTACATAAACACGCAGATTTGAAATACCGGCTTTGACTATACGCGGGAAATTGAATGTATAGCCGAGTTCGACGTTCTTCAAACGCAGGTAGTCTGTGTTTTTCAAATAATAGGTGTTTCTGTTTGAAACCCAATATTCGTTTTCACGGTTGAATATACGCGGATGAACACTGCTTGGGTTTTCCGGTGTCCAACGGTTTTCAAATGTTTCTTTGTAGAAGTTTCCGGCTTCACCGGCACGTTCACGCCAAACATAAGTTTCACCGCCTACAGCTCCCTGGAACAACATCATCAGATCGAAATTATTCCAATTGGCACCTAATGTTACGCCGGCTACAAATTTCGGTTCAGAGTTTTTGTTACTGCGAACTCTATCATCTGCATCGATCTTACCGTCACCGTTTACGTCTTTGAATTTGATATCACCGGGGCGTGCTCCGCTCCACTTGGCTTGAGTTGCATCGACTTCAGCCTGATCTTTGAATACACCGTCATATACATAATACAGGTCTGTATTGGCGAGGTGATCTGTTGATCTCTGATATTCGGGTACGCCGGGAACTTCGTCCCAGAACAGAATCTTATTCTTGGCATAAGTCATATTAACAGATGCGTTATAGTTTACTTTACCCGCGCGGTCTTGCCAACTGATTAATGATTCGAAACCACGGTTACACATTTCACCTAAGTTTTCACGCGGCAATGTAATACCGGAGGTTTGAGGTAGAGATGCATTACGATAGATCAGCATATTTGTACGTTTATGATAAAATGCATCTGTTTCCCAGCTTAACCGATTCTGTAGAAATTTGAAATCTACACCGACATTGTAAGTTGTACCGACTTCCCATGTGATATTGGGGTTCGGTGTACGAGTCGGTTCCAAATAAGGGTCGTATGTATTTCCATACAGATAGTATCCGGAGAATTTATATGTATTCAGATATTGGATTGAACGGTCTAAATTTCCATCTGTATCGACAAGTGCGTCATTACCTGTCTGTGAAACGGATCCACGCAGTTTGAAGTAGTCGATGAAACGTACATTCTCTTTCCACCAGCCTTCTTCCGATACACGCCATGCAGCAGATACACCGGGGAAGAAACCGTAACGTTTTTCTTTTGGGAAGCGATAAGAACCGTCTGCACGCCAAACGAATTCAACCAAATAACGTTCCATATAATTGTAAGAAACGCGTCCGAAATAGTTCAAGCGGGCTTCTTTCCAAGCTTTACCGTTGTTTGACATTTCGCTTACTCCTCCCAAATCCATGTCTTCTTTTGATGTAGATAAGAAATATTTACGGAATGCTCCTACAAAATTCTCATCTCTTTTTTCAGCTTCAATACCGACTGTAACTCCGATATTATGCTGCCCAAAAGATCTGTCATAATTTGCTATTGCATTAACCATCCAGAAAGTCTGGTCTGTCCGTTCTTCTGTTAATTCGGGAGTTGCCGGCCCTTTTTGGCCTGCTGACAGTTTGTGTTCTTCGTTACCATCCCAGGAATACAGGGTAAAGGGGGTTGAAAATTTATGACGGTTTTTGAAATATTTGTCATACGTTCCGCTACCTGTAAGACTTAAGCCTTCAACACCCGGAATCTTAATATTAATCTTTAATGTATTCTGCAGATAGTAATCTTTTTGATTATCCTTACCTGTAGCATCTGTTCCCATAACAACAGGGTTGTGGCCGTATTCAATATCCGGACCCGGTTCGCCGGTAGGCCAATAGCCAACTTGATTCGGTTTACTGCGGACGAGGGCACTGAAAATGTCGGTAGCTCCGTAAGTCGGATAATTACGGATTTCCATACGGCTGATAGTCCCGTAAGAAAGGTCGATATACTTATTGATCTTAGCATCGATATTAGCACGGACGCTGTATTGGTCGTAACGGTTGGCCGAATTCTTATAAATGCCGTCTTCTCCATTGGCTGCTAAGTTCAAATAAAATTTAAACTTATCGGAACCACCACTGATACTGACGTCGTGACGGTATAGCGGAGATACGTTTTTGATAGCTTCGTCATACCAATTCGTATTTGGGTGTCCCCAAGGATCTTTCCCGTTACGGAATAATTCCAAATCTTCGTTCGTATATTTGGGGGCACCTCCGGCATTTGTACTAATCTCGTTTAACAAAACGGAATATTCGTAAGCGTCACAAACTTCCGGTAAGCGAGTCGGTGTTCCGAATCCCATATTACCTGTATACGTAACAGTCGGTTTTCCTTCTTTACCTCTCTTCGTGGTAACCAGGATTACACCATTTGCAGCACGTGAACCATAGATGGCGGCGGCTGCATCTTTCAATACGGAGATAGATTCGATTTCAGAGGGGTTGATACGGTCCAAACCTCCGGCACGACCCGGAACACCGTCGATTACAACCAACGGGTCTTTACTTCCTAATGAGTTTGTACCGCGGATACGGATAGTCGTTCCGCCACCACCCGGTTCGTCAGAGCGTTGGAAACCGATCACACCCGGCATACGTCCAACCATACCGTTGGTCAGGTTGGTTGTCGGAGAGGCTTTCAGTTCTTCACCTTTCAAGCTGGCTACCGAACCGGTAACGGTCACTTTTTTCTGTGTACCGTAACCCACGACAACAACTTCTTCGATGTTTTGGGTGTCTTCTTTTAGTGTTACATTGATTGTGGATTGGTTACCGACTGCAATTTCTTGGGTTTGGTAACCGATGTAGGAAAAGACGATAGTCGAGTTGGAGGGCACCTCCAACGTATAATTACCGTCCACGTCGGTAATTATACCGATTGTAGCTCCTTTGACAGATACGTTGACACCGATAAGCGGTTCGCCGGTGGCGTCGACTACTGTACCTTTAATGGTCTTTTGCTGTGCAAAAACGGTGGTTGTACAAAGTACGAAAAGTAATAAGGTTAACATGCTTATCACACCACCTCGTCTGGAATGTGTTTTTAAAGAAGAGTCTTTCATGTTCTTTCTTTATTAAATGAATATAAGGTTAAAAAAAACAATAAGGACATTGATGTCCTGCTAAAAAACTGTAATCTGAATGTTATATAACCATAGGCTGTAAGTGTTAAATGAAATATTTATTTTGGAAAAATTTACTATTCGATATTAAGCAGGTTTTACAATAAGAAGATGATATTATGTAAGGAAAGCCGGTTTTTCTCAGCTTCATCAAGAGCAAATGTATATTTGCAGTTCGGAAATGCCTCTGAATTAGAGGTTGAATGATAAGTGATGCGTTGTCAACGCTTTTGCTTAGCTGTAACTGGACTTTTCCGGGTTTCATAATGAACTCTTTTTTTAGGTTAACAACTTTGTAATGAGATGCGTTTTTTATTAAAGTAAACGTATCTCCCGTTAATAGTTGTGAATTATTTCGGGACAAAGATATTACAAAATATTATATATGCAAAAATATTTGCAATAAATATTGCAGAAGGGTTGGATTTGTTTCATTGCCAGAATCGCAGGCCTAAAAAAATAGGGGGCGGAAAATTCTTTCCGCCCCCTTGATATTCAGTATTTCGTTTGATTTGCTTTTATTCGTAATACGGATTCTGTATAATCGCCGGATTACGCAATGTTTCTTCCAGCTTGATCGGCGCGAAGTACATCTTGTTGTCCCATTTACGTTTCTCAATATAGTTCAGATTGAGGACGGTCCAGGTATAGTCGTATACTTCTTCGTCATGCACATAAGGTAATGTTGCGGTCTTGCCCGGTTTCAGACGGCCGACAATTGTGATACCCGTCAGTTTTTTGTTTCCGGCTTCCGGTGCAGTCATCCAACGGCGTAGGTCATAGTAACGGGATTGTTCGTAAGCCAGTTCGACACGGCGTTCATGACGCATGAATTCGCGCAAGTCGTTTTGGTTGAAAGCCTTGCCGCGGACAGTCAAAGTCGCCTTTGTGTCCGGACGTCCGATACGGGAACGGAGGGCATCCAGATAAGTGGCTGCTTCATCCAGTTTGTTCAACTCGATGCAGGCCTCAGCTGCAATCAGGTACATTTCGGCCAGACGGAGGTACGGCATCGGGCATGTCTGGAAGTTATGTTCGTTGGCTGCAACAGAGCCGTCGATCAGTTTCTTTTCCAAATAACCGGTATATGTTCCGTTCCAGTTTTCGATCTGTCCCATGCGGGTATCGACACCTACCATACCATTAAATTTTTCCTGTTTGATGGGGTTGTTGTCATCGTCGACCGAATAGATGGCATTGACATTATTGCCACCTTCGCTTAACTCGTAATAACCGAACTGCAGGTTACCCAGCGGAGTTGCGTCAAACACAGCTCCGTCAGAAGCTCTGGGACGTCCCCATTCTGCACCGTCGTAACCGATCGTAGCGTAGAAACGCGGTTCACGGTTTGCATAAGGGTTGCTTTTTGTCTCTTCCCCGGGAGCGAACAGGTTTGCAGGAAGTGAACCGTCTTCTGTTTCAAATGCCATTGCCAAATCGTGTGTCGGAGCTGTTCCGGCCCAGTTGTGGTAGCCGTTCGGGCCATGCAGCAAGGCTACACGGTTACGAACCCAGTTGTCGGCATTCAGGTCTTTGTTCACATACTGTTTTGACCAAATGGTTTCAACATTGTTTGTGATGATGATGTCGTGGAATTTGGATGCGATTTCTTTGACAGTGGCGGCATTACAATCAATCAAAGAGTAGTTGCTGTCGTTGATCACATCTTTGGCTGCATCTAACGCTTGTTGATATAAAGCCTGGCGGTCGCCGGTGTATTGGTTGCATGCCAAGGTATTGACAGAACGGTCTGCAAACAATGGGCTGGCAATATGTAGCAACAAACGGGCTTTTAATGCTTTGGCTGCACCTTTTGTGGCGCGTCCCATATTGGTTCCGGTCTGCTGTTCAGGCAACAAGCTGACTGCTTGCTCGATATCTTTCAAAATGAAATCCATCACATCTCCTACATTGGCACGGGGCAATTCCAAAGCTGATGCCTCTTCGATGCTATATACCTTGTCGACGATGGGCACACCACCGAAACCGCGAAGCAGCTCTGTGTAGATGTAGGCGCGGAGGAAATAGGTTTCCCCTTTCAGAGTACTCAGGTTGACACCTGTTTTTTCAGGTACATTGTCGATGTTTGCCAGTACCAAGTTGGCACGGTAGATGCCTTTGTATTGCTTGCTCCATCTGAATGGACAGTCGTCACGGTCGTAAGCGCCCAAGTTACTGGGGGAAACGGTTGCTTCGTTGATGTCGCGGCATCCGTACACGTGTGTAAAGAAGGCGTCGTCCGTCCAGGCGGAGGTGTTTACTTCCTGTGCAATGTCACATACATACGAATAGACATCGTTGACTACTGTTTTTGTCAGATCGGCATCTGCCCATACAGTTGTTTCATCATACTGGTCTTCCGGGGTCAGATCCATGAAGTCGGAACATGAACCGAGTGAAAACGTCAGTCCGGCTGCTACCGAAAGGCAAATATATTTTAATCTTGTTTTCATGATAATTACATTTTAGAATGTTGCTTGAACTCCGAAGTTGATAATTTTTCTCAAAGGATAACCACCTAAGCTGGCGTCGCGCTGTTCCGGGTCTGCATCTTTGACGCCGTCGATAGTGATCAAGTTGGTTCCGTTGGCGTAGAGGCGCAGGTTGGAAATACCAGCCTTTTTCAACCCTTCTAATTTGAACGTGTAACCCAGCTCGACATTTTTCAAGCGCAGGTAGTTGGCGTTTCTCATGAAGTAAGTATTGTCGTTGTTGATCCAATACTGGTTTTCGCGGTCCCAAGTACGCGGGCCTTCGGAATAAGGATTTTCCGGTGTCCAGCGTTTGTCGAAGTCGCTCTTCAGGAAGTTACCGACCAGGCCGGACCAAGTTTCGATGTAAACTTCGGCACCTGTCGCACCTTGCCACAACATCATCACGTCCCAACCTTTCCATCTCGCTGTCAGTGTCAAACCGGCCACGAATCTCGGTTCCTGGTTCTTCTCCGGACGGACACGGTCCAAACCGTCGATTTTGCCGTCGCCGTTCATATCTTTGAAGCGGATATCACCGGGAACGGTGTTGTCTGAATACAACAGACCTTTTTCACGGGCTTCGTCGATTTCGGCTTGCGTATGGAAAATACCGTCTGCTACATAGAGCAGTAAGTTACGGCTGCCGACTGGCCGGCCTGTCGAGAACTGGTATTCAGGAACGTTCTGTACTTCATCCCAGAAGGTGATTTTATTTCTTGCATACGTCATGTTCAGGGATGCTCCGTATTCTACTTCACCGACTCTGTCTTGCCAGCTAACCAATGATTCGAAACCGCGGTTCTTCATTTCACCCAAGTTTTCACGGGGCAGCGTGATACCGGTGATTTCCGGCAGGGATGCGTTACGGGAGATCAACATATTCGTACGTTTGTGATAGAATACATCCGTTTCCCAGCTTAAGCGGTTCTGCAGGAATTTGAAGTCTAAACCGACGTTGTAAGTTGTACCGACTTCCCATGTGATATTCGGGTTTGGAGTACGGCTCGGATACAGACGTTTGTTTTCTACACCGCCGAATGTCGTTCCGGCATTGTTGAATGCGTATGTTGTCAGATACTGGATGGAGTGGTCGTAGTTACCGTCTCCGTCTACGAGGGCGTCGTTACCGGTCTGTGAGACAGAACCACGCAGTTTGAAGTAGTCGATGAAGCGGACATTTTCTTTCCACCAGCCTTCTTCCGATACGCGCCATGCAGCCGATACACCAGGGAAGAAACCATAGCGGTTTTCTTTCGGGAAACGGTAAGAACCGTCGGCACGCCAAACGAATTCAAATAAATAACGTTCCAGATAATTGTAAGACACACGGCCGAAGTAGTTCAAACGGGTTTCTTTCCAGGAATAACCTCTTGCTGATTGGCCTTCTTCACCTCCCAAGCTCAATTCCGGTTTGCTGTCGGAAATGAAACCTTGACGGAATGCCCATGTTTCTTCATATTGCTTTTTCTGTCCTTCCATACCGAACGTTACGCCTACAGTGTGTTGTCCGAATGTACGGTTGTAGTCGATCAATCCGTTTAGCATCCAACCGAGCTGTTCGCTGTGTTTGCGTTCCAATTGCGGAGTGTCCAACCACTGTTTGGAGGCGCTCAATCCTTCGCTGCTTTCATTCGTGCCATCCCATGTGTAGAGGTAAACCGGCTTTTTCATTAAGCGGCGGTTTTCAAAATGGATGTCGTAAGAAGCGTTACCGCGCAGGGTCAAGCCTTCGATCCAGGGCACTTTTACGTTGACCGACAAGTTGTTCTGGATATATTGGTTCTTGTAGTGGTCGAAGCCGGCCAGGTCTGTACTGGTTACGG
This sequence comes from uncultured Parabacteroides sp., assembly GCA_900552465.1. Lineage (GTDB taxonomy): Bacteria > Bacteroidota > Bacteroidia > Bacteroidales > Tannerellaceae > Parabacteroides. The sequence continues at coordinate 26,682 of URZO01000040.1, forward strand.
CGGGGTTGTCGCCACGTTCAACTGCCGGGCCGGGTTCGCCTGTCGGCCACCATGCAACTTGGTCCGGACGGGAACGGCGGGCGGCACCGAAGATATCGCCGGCACTTTTAGCCGGATATTTAGTGTCTTCCAAACGGGCGGTCACGCCGAGCTGGAAGTCTACATACTGGCTGGTCTTGACATCCAGGTTTGTACGCAAGCTGTACTGGTCGTAACGGTTGGCTGAGTTTCTGTACAGACCGTCTTCACCGTTTGCACCGAAGTTGGCATAATATTTGACTTTGTCCGTACCACCGGAAATACCGATGTCTGCACGGTACAGGGGAGAAGCTGTCTTGACGATTTCGTCGAACCAGTTTGTATCCGGATATTTCCACGGATTTGCGTGTGTCCGGAAGCCTTCGAGCTGTTCATCGGAGAAAGAACCCGGAAGCACTTCGTTTAACATCGTGGCATATTCGTATGAGTTGGTCATCTTCGGCAAACGGGTCGGTTGCGAGAAACCAGCGCTTGCGTTGAATGAAACGACTGGCTTACCTTCTTTACCGCGTTTGGTGGTAATCAGGACTACGCCGTTGGCTGCACGTGCGCCGTAGATAGCTGCAGATGCATCTTTCAAAACAGAGATGGATTCGATTTCTGTCGGATTCAAACGGTTCATACCACCGTCACGGTCGGGCACACCGTCGATTACGACCAGCGGATCGTTGCTACCCAAGGAGTTTGTACCGCGGATACGGATTGTAGTTCCGCCACCACCCGGTTCGTCAGCAGTCTGGAAACCGATCACACCTGGCATACGACCTACCATACCGTTAGTTAAGTTGGTCGTCGGAGAAGCCTTTAGTTCTTCACCTGTTACACTGGCAACAGAACCGGTAACGGTTACTTTCTTCTGTACACCGTAGCCGACAACAACGACTTCTTCCAGTTTTTGTGTGTCTTCTTTTAAAGTTACATTGATCGAAGATTGATTACCGGCTGCTATTTCTTGTGTTTGGTAGCCGATATAAGAAAAAACGATAGTCGAATTGGAGGGTACCTCCAATGTATAATTACCGTCTATGTCGGTAATTATACCGATTGTAGTCCCTTTTACTGAAACGTTAACACCGATGAGAGGTTCACCGGTAGCATCCACTACAGTACCTTTTATGGTTTTTTGCTGTGCGAACGCTGTAGCTGTAAACATGACGCAAAGCAAAAAGCAGCCGAGCGTCCTAAAAAGATGGTTTAAAGAATATCTTTTCATGTTTTTTGAGATTAAATGAATATAAGGTTAAAAAAACAATAAGGACATTGCTGTCCTGCTAAAAAATTGGAATTAAAATTTTACGTGATCATAGGCAACAAGTATTAAGTGAAACAATATTTCATGAAAATTCATTACGTTTGATTATTTAATATTTACAATAAGCCAGTTGTTCTCTTCTTCGTTGTCGTTCTTTAAAATTTTTTGACCTCATGGTTCTCTTTCTATCGGTTAACAACTTTATAGTAAGGATCGTATGTCTTAAAGTAAATATACTCTCTGTTAATAGTTATGAATTCAATCGGGGACAAAGATATTACAAAATGTTATATATGCAAAAATATTTGCAATAAAATATTGCAGGGGGTATTTCGATTGTTCTTGAAAAATCGTTAATTTGGTCTTATGAAAAGGTTATTAGACAATATTGATGCGATAAGAAGAAGTAAAGGCTATTCACAGGAATACATAGCCGCACAAATCGGAATGAAACAGGCTGGTTTTAGCCTGATTATGTCGGGAGAACGAGAGCTAAAATATAGCACCTTATTGCAAATTGCAAAGGTGTTGCAGGTGTCTGTAATAGATATTATTACATTTCCGGAAAAGTATGTCCCAGCAGCCGGAAACGGGGTGTCGACGGAGGCTGTGTTGCAGATAAAAATTGAAAGTGAGAAGAAAGACCAGATCCTGAATATTATATTGGGGGAACAGATCGCAGGTTTGCTGAAATCGAAATGACTGCTTGAGAGGGCACGGAAGGAGAGGCTCGAACTCCCGACACCTGGTTTTGGAGACCAGTGCTCTACCGACTGAGCTACTTCCGTGTTTGCGGGTGCAAAGGTAAGAGATTATTTTGAATAACCAAGCCCTTAATATGAAATCTTCGCTTTGTACATTGAGAATGTTTTGAATATCTTTGTGTGTTCCATAAATCAATCAACAAAAACATGAAAAACGAATTAGAAATGAACGCCAACCTTTTGGTTGAGCATCTTCAGAAACCTTCTTCTGAGTTTACTAAGGCTGATATCGTATCTTATATAAAGGATAAAGGTATCCGGATGGTGAACTTTATGTATCCGGCCGGTGACGGCCGGTTGAAAACGCTGAATTTTGTGATTAACAATGCGGCCTATCTGGATGCGATCCTGACTTGCGGCGAGCGTGTGGACGGCTCCAGCCTTTTCTCGTTTATCGAGGCGGGCAGTAGCGATCTGTATGTGATTCCGCGTTTCCGGACAGCGTTTGTCGATCCTTTCTCCGAACTGCCGACTTTGAGTATGTTGTGCTCGTTCTTTAATAAGGATGGAGAACCGCTGGAAAGTTCCCCTGAATATACGTTGCACAAAGCAAGCAAGGCTTTTACGGATGTGACCGGCATGGAGTTCGAGGCGATGGGCGAGTTGGAGTACTATGTAATCGCAGAAGAGGAAGAACTCTTCCCGGCTACGGACCAGCGTGGCTATCACGAATCAGGACCGTATGCAAAGTTCAACCAGTTCCGTACGCAATGTATGCAGTATATCGCACAGGCGGGCGGACAGATCAAATACGGACATTCGGAAGTGGGTAATTTTACCTTGAACGGGAAGATATACGAGCAGAATGAGATCGAGTTTCTGCCGACGAGAGTGGAAGACGCTGCCGACCAGTTGATGATTGCCAAATGGGTGATCCGGAATCTGGCATACGAATATGGCCTTGACATTACTTTTGCCCCGAAGATCACGGCGGGAAAGGCCGGTTCCGGTTTACATATTCACATGCGCATTATGAAGGATGGAAAGAATCAGATGTTGCAGGATGGCGTTTTGTCGGAAACTGCCCGCCGGGCGATTGCCGGGATGATGAAGCTGGCACCGTCTATTACGGCATTCGGTAATACCAATCCGACTTCTTATTTCCGTCTGGTTCCCCATCAGGAGGCGCCGACTAATATTTGTTGGGGCGATCGTAACCGTTCTGTTTTGGTGCGCGTTCCGTTGGGATGGGCTGCCAAGAAAGATATGTGTTCGCTGGCGAATCCGCTTGAGGCGGACAGCCATTACGATACGACACAAAAGCAGACGGTCGAGATGCGTTCGCCGGACGGTTCGGCCGATCTTTATCAATTGCTGGCAGGGTTGGCAGTCGCTTGCCGTCACGGATTCGAGATCCCGGATGCGTTGGATGTGGCGGAAAAGACGTATGTGAATGTGAATATCCACCAGAAAGAAAACAAGGCGCGCTTAGAGTCTTTGGAGCAGTTGCCGGACAGTTGTGTCGCTTCGGCTCAACGTCTGCAACAGCAAAGGGCGATATTCGAGCAGTATAATGTGTTCAGCCCGAGCATGATCGACGGTATCATCAAGAAACTGGAAGGTTATTGTGACACGACGTTACGCAAAGATCTCGAAGATCATACCGAAGGAATGCTGGAACTGGTGAACCGGTATTTCCATTGCGGATAAATCATCCTTTATATCATCTTTAAATCTTCGAACATAGCCTTATACGCTGCGGCCTTTTCCTCCAATGGCTTCGGGTAAGCCCGGGAGGAAGAGGGCATGCGGTAGAGGCGGAAGATACGGCCGGACAGGGTAAACCGGGAATAAGAGCCGACTTTGGGCTCTTCTACCGGAGGCAGCATGGCAATCAGTGTGTCCATTGCTTTTTGACCTGTTACGACGATCGCTTCGCATGCGGGGATTTTAGCCAGGACTTCGGCCGGGTCCAGCGGGGTGACAACCTGAAGGAAGTTGTCGGACGCATTGCCTTTCAGACGGATCACCTCCATCGCCGTATCGCCGATCCCGATCCCTTTTTCCCGGCAGAAGGCTTTCGCTTTCTCTTCGCTGAAAGCCTTCTTTGTTTCCAGAAAGTATTCCTTATTATTGTAGAAAATCAGGCCGAGTATCCGCCACATGTCGTTTTGGATATTCGGGTAATAGAAGTTCATCGACCAGCGTACACGCGGAGGCGGGAAGCTCCCTAACATCAGTAACTTCGTGTTCTCCGGCAGGAAGAATCCTAAAGGATGTTGCTCGACCTCTCTCTTTTCCATTATTTATCTTCTTTCCTTTGTCTCTTGGCATCTTCTTTTGCCATCAACACGACATTGTAGACAAAATCGGTCATCCATTCTTCCGAGTAGCCGAGTGTCTCTTTGTATTTCCGTATTCTCCAGGCTACTTTCTGCACGCTGACCTCTTTCCATTCCGAGCGGGTTACGATTTCGTGGATGGTCTTTTGTGTCTGGGCGTATAACAGTTTCTTTACCAGCATGGAAAAGCGGAACTTCCATTGCATCAGGTTGTCCAGTAGCGAGAACAGGTCGTTGTTGAATCCCTGGTACATGATGAAATAAGATTTGATGTCGTTCTGCGTCCGGCAGTTCTTTTTGATGGAAGCATCGATTTCTTTGAAGAAGTTTTCGTTCAAGCCGTATTCCTGCATCAGTATTTTGCGGGCACGCGATTTCTCGGCGATTCCTAACTTGTTGTTCTGTGTCGGGATTTTAAGCATCCGCTTGAACAGTGCCATATCGTTCAGTATGTTGAGGTTGGTGATCCCTAATTGTACGGCCATCACTGCCTGGTAATACACGCGGATCAGTGTCACAAACTCCTCGACGGAACCTTTCGATGCGACTGTTGTTTCTTCTTCTTTCTTCTTGAATAGTTTGGAAATGATATTCATTTGTATGTTCGTTATGATAATTCGGGGGCAAATATACTAAAACTTGTCCCGCCGACAGGCATTCTTCCTACTCAATTCGTTCGATCGTTATCTCAGGGAATGTTTCCGTGAACCAGAGGAGCGGGCTGTCGTCCGAATATTTCCTGGCTTTCACGACTAATGATACGAGGTAAGTGTTTGTTGCCGTATGGCTTAACTCCTTTAGCTCGTAAGAGGCGAGCAGATAGCCCCGTTCGGATATGACGGGGATAATCTTTTTAATAATATCTTTCTCTGTCGTGGAAAAAACGATCAGCGAACTTTTCATCCCTACACTTTTGAAGATAACGCTCAGCAGTTCCAGGCCGACCAGCGTGAGGATGGTGGCAGCGATGCTGATGCCGTACATACCGGCCCCGCAAGCCAGCCCGATTCCGGCCGTTGCCCAGATCCCGGCGGCAGTGGTCAGACCACGTACGAACTGTTTCTGTATGATGATGGTGCCGGCCCCGATAAAACCGATGCCGCTGACGACCTGTGCCGCTACACGGCTCGGGTCGAGCGAAACGCTGTCTTCCAGGATGATTTGCTGGAAACCGTATTGCGAAACGATCATAATCAGTGCACTTCCCAACGATACGAGGAAATGAGTGCGGTAACCGGCCTCTTTAGCCCTGTATTCCCTGTCGAGTCCGATCACGGCTCCCAGGACACCGGCTACGAATAGCCTTAAAATGAAATCCCATATCATGATAAAGTCCTCATCTATATACCTAATATTATATTCTGTAATATATAAACGGCTGCGCCTGACAGATAGCCGGCCATCGCAAGCAGGGAAATCCGTTTCAGGTACCAGAGGAAATTGATCTTTTCCAGCCCCATTACGACGACTCCTGCGGCGGAACCGATGATCAGCATACTGCCTCCGACACCGGCACAGTATGCAAGGAACTGCCAGAACACGCCGTCTTGCACGAAATGAGCCATGTAAACCGGATCGGCTGCCGTCGCAACCATCGCTTCCGAAGCAATCGGGTACATGCCGATAGCGCCGGCGACGAGCGGAACGTTGTCGACAACGGCCGAAAGTGTCCCGATTATCAGGTTGACTGCATATACATTTCCAATCGTGTCGTCAAGCCAGAGAGAGAAGCTACCCAAAACGCCACTGCAACGCAACGCGTCTACAGCCAGCAGGATACCGAGGAAAAACATCAGGGTCGCCCCGTCGATGCGGCTGACCACTTTCGACAGGCGCAGTTTCAGGTCTTCGTTGATCGGCATCCGCCGGTACATCAGTTCGGTGAAAACCCACAGGATTCCGACTCCCATCAAAATACCCATGAACGGAGGCAGATGCGTGAGTGTCTTGAATACCGGCACGAACAGCAGGCAGAACACGCCGATGCAAAGAATCGCCAACTTTTCATTCGCCTTCAATACCTTTAATAAAAGGTTGTCCCTGTTTTCCTCGAATGCGTTGGGCGGCGTCACCTCTCCGTGCAGATAGCGGGATACGATCAGCACCGGGACCAATGCCGACACGATGCTGGGCAGAAGCAGATGCGGGATGGTTGCCGAAGTCGATATGTTTCCTCTGACCCACAACATGATGGTTGTCACATCGCCGATAGGCGACCAGGCTCCGCCGCTATTGGCTGCAATCACAATGATGCTGCCGAAAACCCAGCGTTCCTTGTAGTTCCCGATTAGTTTCCGGATCAGCATAACCATTACGATAGATGTGGTCAGGTTGTCCAGTACGGCCGACATGAAGAATGTTATGGTAGCGATAACGAATAATAGTTTACGTTTGCTATTGGTCGTGATGCGGTTGGTGATAAACATGAAGCCTCCGTGCGAGTCGACCAGTTCGACAGTGATCATCGCTCCGATCAGGAAGATCAAAGTTTCGGCAATCTCGCCGATACTGTCCAGTATCTGATGGTCGATCACGAAGCGGATACATTGGTCGGCGTATGGCAAATCCCTCATGAAAGGGAAAGCGTCTAAGAAAAGCTTAAACTCTTCGGCGGAAGCCGTCGGGATAAATTGTGGTGATCCGAAGGTGTATAAGACCCAAAGGATTGTCCCTGTCAGGAGCGCTGTTCCCGCCTTATTTATTTTTAGCGGATGTTCCAATGCGATAAGTAAATACCCTGCCAGGAACACAATGATCATTGCTGTCAACATGATATTTGTATTTATTGTCTTTATCTCCGCAAAATTATCAATTAATATGGAACTAACACTGTTGTAGAGATGCTTTTTCTAAATATAAATGTAACCGGATTTTCATTCCCTGTAACACCTTAGTCATTATGTTGAAATGCAGTTAGAGGACTTTTGTAGCGGAAATACATTTATCCACTAAATATAGTTATGTATGAAAAAAAGTTTACATTCTTAATGTGCAGTCTCTGATTGCTGCCACACTTGTTTCTTTAACGGCTGGCGTACAGCCACTTTCCGCACAGGACGCTATTACGTTGAAAAAGTCTGACTTCTCCGTCCCTACCTGGACGAAGTTGTTGCGCACTTCGAAGGCAACCGATGGCAAGCTGCCTTTCAGTATTAATATGACGATAAACGGCGATCTGGTTAAGGTTGCCAGAAACAGCAACGAAGTGAATGTAAGTTCGCTGGCGACCGGTATGTATGTAGTAAAAATCACTGCCGGGAATGACTTGTTCTTCTCCAAAGTAATGAAGAAATAACGGCTTCTTTTCCCCGATTTATTCGGATGTAATCAGATTTTTTCCGGCAGGTATTTGCCTGCCGACAATTGT